>JANOHG010000026.1:0-1013 GCA_031406375.1 Archangiaceae bacterium
CACGGTCGCCGAAGTGGTTGGCGCCTTGAAGGCTGGCCACATCGAGCTTCCCGCGGGGTTCCTGCAAACCCAAGGTCGTGAGGTGAGCGTCCGGGTGTTGGGCGAGGCCCTTGATCTCGAGACGCTGAAGAAGGTCGTCGTGCGCGAGGTGGACGGCGCGGCGGTCTATTTGTCGGACGTCGCGTTGGTAGAAGACGGCTTCGAAGATCAACGACGGATCGCACGCGTCAACGGACAGCCTGCGCAAGGGCTGGGCATCAAGAAGCTGCGGGGCTCGAATGCGGTCGAAGTCGCCAAGGGCGTAAAAGCCGAGTTGGCGAAGCTGCAGAAGACCGTGCCTCCAGACATGGAAGTCGGCATCAACTTCGACAACACCAAGTTCATCGAAGAGTCGGTGCACGACATCCAGCTCGAGCTGCTGCTCGCCGTCCTGCTCACCGCGCTGGTCTGCTGGATGTTCCTCGGAAGCCTCTCGAGCACGTTGAACGTGGTGCTGGCGATTCCGATGTCCCTGCTGGGCACGGTGGCGGTGATTTACTTCCTCGGCTTCACCCTCAACACATTCACCCTGTTGGGCTTGTCGTTGGCGGTCGGCATCGTGGTGGATGACTCGATCATGGTGATGGAAAACATCTTCCGACACGGCGAGAAGGGTAAAGACCGCGTCGCTGCGGCGCGCGATGGCACCCGGGAAATCACCTTCGCCGCGCTCGCCGCGACGGCAGCGGTGATCGCGATCTTCATCCCCGTCATCTTCATGGAAGGCGTGATCGGCCGCTTCTTTCTGCCGGAGGAGGACCAGACTCCGGGCGCGCACGCGGTGGCCGTCATCAGCCACCAGCTCTGGCAGACGGAATTCGCCGGCCGTGCCGACATCCTCGGCACCAGGCTGAACCTCAACGGCGAACCGTACACCGTCGTTGGTGTCGCGACCCCCGATTTTCACGGCACGTTCATCGGCGTCGATTTCCAGATTTGGGTTCACCTTTCGATGGCGCGCTAGATCAAAGACG
>JANOHG010000038.1:0-1748 GCA_031406375.1 Archangiaceae bacterium
GCTACCTCCGCTACCTCCGCTACCTCCGCTACCTCCGCTACCTCCGCTACCTCCGCTACCTCCGCTACCTCCGCTACCTCCGCTACCTCCATCTGCTATCGCAATTCCTCCGCCCGCGGCTCCGCTGCCGCCCCCTTGAGCGGAACCGCCGCCAGCTCCTCCGGCCTTGCCGCTGCCGCTGCCCGCGTCGTCAAGTTGGACGCAGCGGCCACCAAAGCACTCGCGCGGGGCGCGACAGGGGTGGGTTTCGTCGCAAGCGCGACCTTCGAGTTCGGGCAAATTCACGCCACACGTTGTGAGCGCGAAGATCGAAATCGCAGGGATGAACGCTCGGAACACGACAGCGCAAGGCTACCAGTGTTGTGGGTTCGGTGCTCCTCTGGCCTTTGTGCTCGGGCGACTCGCGGGTAAAAGGCACGCGTGCTCATCACCACCTTGAAGCAGGGCCTGCGCGCGTGGACCACGTCGATGATGGGCGAACGCGTCGAAGAGAAGATCGCGGCGCTCAGTCGTTCAGAAAACGAGTACGGCGTGGACCCGTTCGGGTTTTCGCTCGACTACTCGTTGTCGGCCGTCGCGCCAATCATCTGGCTTTACAAGCACTACCACCGCGTTGAAACGTTCGGGATCGAGAAAGTCCCCCGAGGACGGGTGCTGCTGGTGTCGAATCACTCGGGTCAGTTGCCGATGGACGGAGCGATGATTGGCGCGTCGATGCTCCTTCAAGCTGACCCACCCCGTTCGATGCGCGCAATGGTCGAGAAGTGGATGCCGACGCTGCCATGGGTGAGCACCTTCATGGCGCGGGTCGGACAGATCGTCGGTACCCCCGAAAACTGTCGCCGGCTGCTCGACAACGAAGAAGCGATTTTGGTGTTTCCCGAAGGAACGCGAGGCTTGAACAAGCTATGGCCCAAGCGTTACCAACTGCAGGAATTCGGCCTGGGCTTCATGCGGCTGGCTCTCGAGACCAACACGCCGATCGTCCCCGTCGCGGTGGTCGGCGCCGAAGAGCAGGCACCGTCGATGATGGACTTGAAGCCATTGGCGAGGCTGCTGGGCTTTCCTTCCTTCCCCGTGACTCCAACCGGGCTTCCCTTTCCCCTGCCGACGCGCTACCGAATCTACTTTGGTGATCCGTTGTTTTTCACCGGGCGGGCCGATGACGAGGATGCTGAGCTGGAGAAGAAAGTGAAGGTAGTTCGCGCTGCAGTTCAGTCAATGCTCGATGCCGGAATCAAGGCGCGAAAGCACGTGTTCTGGTGAGCGATAAAAATCAGCGCCCGGCGGTGGTATTGACGGGAATCAGCGGCAATCTGGGGCGGTGCCTCACCAAGCTGCTTCATAAGGAAGAGCGGATCATCGGCATCGATCGTCGGCCCTTCATCGGCAAGCCGAAGGACGTCGAGATGGTTCAGGGCGACCTTCGCAAGAAAAAAATCGAAGACGTGTTTCGTCGTCACCACGTCAAAGCGGTGGTGCACATGGGAATTCTCCATGACCCGCGGATGAGCGCAGAGGATCACCACAGCTTCAACGTGTTGGGAACCACGCGGATCCTCGATTGCGCCGCGCGCTTCGGAGTGAAGAAGCTGGTCGTTCTATCCAGCGCTGACGTCTACGGCCCCAGCCCCGAGAACAGCAACTTTCTGACCGAAGAGGCGCCGTTGATGGCGGCCAGCCGATTTCCGAGCGTGCGCGATCTGATCGAGGTCGACATGCTTGCGCACGGGTTCTTCTGGAGGCAC
>JANOHG010000040.1:0-5470 GCA_031406375.1 Archangiaceae bacterium
TGTCGGTTGGCACCGGAAGCCAGGGGATGATCGTGCCGATGGCCCGCGCCGCGAGCACCTTGAACATCGGAGGATCAAAGGCGAGCTTCAAGAATGGTGAGGTGAGTACCAGCCCCTTGAGCCCCTCGGGGCGCTTGAGCACCCAGTGCAGCGCCATCAACGCGCCATGAGAGTGGGCCGCCAAAAAAGTGGGCTTTCCTTGGGCGAGCCCGCGAAGTCGCGCCCAGAAGACTTCGAGATCGTCGATGTAGTCGGACCACTTGGCGCAATACCCGCGGCGGCCGTCTGCTTTGCCATGCCCGCGGTAGTCGAACGCCATCACGCCGATGCCTTCGGCGACCATCGCGTCGATGAAGCGCCGATAGCGGCCGGAATGATCGCCAAACCCGTGCACCACACCCAAGAAACAGGTGGGCTCGGCTTGCGGCAATGCCGACTGCCAATAGAGGCGAGTGTTGTCTCTCGCGGAGAAAAAACCTTCATCGCGACGCGTCATGCTGCACACCGACTTAGTCTACTTCTCTTCCAACGCCTTCAATTTCTTCTCGATCCCCACCCGCTGCCCCTTGTTTTCAGCGAGATCTGGATCTTCCTTGAGCGCGTTGAGCGCCCTTCGGTAGGCCTCAACCGCATCCTTCTTCTTGTGCGCTTTGACCCACGCATCGCCCAGGTGCTCGTTGATTGTCGGCTCGTTCGGAGACACTGCGTTGGCGCGCTGAAGCGTCTCGACTGCTTTTTCGAGGTCGCCCCTGCGGAAATACACCCAGCCGAGGGAATCGAGGTAGCTGGCGTTGTCGGGCTTGAGCTCGAGGGCGCGCACCAGCAGCTTCTCGGCTTCTTCGAAGTCTCTGCCGCTGTCGGCCAGCAGGTACCCGATGAAGTTCATCGCGTTCGCGTTCTGGGGATTCACATCGAGCACCGATCGCATCTTTTCGAGCGATTTTTGGGTGTCGCCCCTGCGCTCGTAAACGGCGCCCAGCGCGTACAGCAGCTGCTCGTCTTTGGGCCGCTTTCGCAGCGCCTGAGTAAGGACACTGACTGCCTCGGTCAGCCGCCCTCCTCGTTGATAAAGCCCCGAGAGCGCTTCGAACACTTCGGCTGCAGGCTTGTCCTGGGCTGCTTTGGCCAGCACCGCCTCGGCTTCTTTGAGCTGCCCGCTGCGCTCGAGGACGCGCGAATAGGCAGGAATCAGCAACTGGAAGTCGGGCCGTTCATCGAGGCCTTTGCGCAGTAGGTCGATCGCTTTTGAATGCTGGCCAAGCGACGACAGCGAGATCGCGCGGTGAAGCCGGGCCTCGTGAAACAGCTCGCCTGCGTCGCGACTGACCGCGCCATAGGCGTCGGCCGCTTTGCTCCACGCGCGCATCCGCTCGTGCACCAGCCCTGCGTAGAAGTGCAACCGCGGCTCGCCAAACGTCGCGCGCGTCGCGTCGAGCACATCGGCCGCGGCGTTCAGCCGATGCATCGCCAGGTAAGAGAAGGCCACCTTGACCGCGACCTCGGGATCCCTGGACAACGCGAGCAGTTGGTCGAAATAGGCACGCGCGACCGCTGCTGAATCCAGCCGCAGCGCGAGTCGACCTGCGGCGAGCAACACGTCGCGGTTCTCAGGGTCGCGCTCGAGCGCTGCGGCGTACGCGCCTTCAGCTTTGCTCAAGCGGTTCGAGGCCTCGAGCAGTGTGGCAAGCGCGACCCAGGATTCGACGTCGCCCGGATCCCGATCAACCGCCTTACTAAGCAGCTTCTCGGCGCGCAGCAGATCCCCTCGTTCGACGAGCGCCAGACCCAACCGTCGATACCCGACCGGCTCACCGGGCACCGCGGCGGCGAGCTCTTCGACGACCTTCACCGCTTCCTCGGGCTTGTTCTGATCGAGCCACAGCTGGGTGAGCACCAGGTACGCGTCGGGCTCGCGCGGCTTCAACTTGATCGCACGCTGAAGGTGGGCGCGTGCGCGGGTCACCTTCTGCCCCTCATAGAGAACCCGCCCCATCAGCAGCTGGGCGGGCTGGTAGTTGGCGTTGCGTTCGAGCGCCTTCTTCAGCGTCAGCTCGGCACGCTCGAGCTCGGTGAGGCGCGCGTACTGTTCAGCGAGCTGGGTGAGGAGGAAGGGATTGGCGTCATCCGACGCCAGCGCCAGCCGAAGCTCGTCGAGGGCGAGGCGGTGATCCCCCTCGTAGTGTGCGAGACGGGCGCGCATGAAGTGCGCATAGCTTGCGGCGCTGGAAAACTGGTCGGTCGGCTCAAGCGGCGAGCTCATCGCCTCGCGCATCGCCGCCTGATCAACCGCGGGGCGCCGCGGCCCAGCGAGCGCAGGGCACGCAAGGATGACCGCCACCAACGCAAAAGAAAACGGCGAGGCTTTTGGTCGCGGTCGTTCAGGCAAGCAGCAACTCGAGTGCGGCGGCAGCGGTTTGGTCTCCTCGGAGCGCAACGAGCCGCGCCGAGTATGAGACCCCTTTTGCTTCGAGCAGCGCGCACAGTCGATTGGTCAAGGCGCGGGCAGGCTCGAGCGCAGTCTCGGGCAGCACCACCACCAGCACGCCGTTGCCAAGGTGGCCCAGCACGTCAGGAGTGCGCAGCTCATTGCGAACGATCGCAGCGCAGGCGGCGGTGCGTTCTTGGGGAGGAATGCTCGGCCTGAGCACCGCGACCGTGAGCGGGCGATCGCTGCGATCCGAGCGCGACATCTCTTCTTCGAGCCGCGTCACCACTCCGAGCTGATCAAAGAGCCCAGTGGTGGGATCATTTCCCGGCTGCACGGTAGAGGTCACCGAAGACTGGCTGCGGTTGATCGCAGCCTTCACCCGATTGAGCAGCTCGGCAGGCTTGAAGGTTCGCGGCAGCACATCGATGGCTCCGACATCGAGCGCCCTCACTTTCTCGCCCAGGTCCTTGTGTCCCAAGATGAGCATCAGCGGAATTTTGGCGGTGCGCGGCCCTTCGGCCAGCGCCTTGGCGGTCTGCAACCCATCGAGCTTCGGCAAGAACAGATCAATCAGCACCAGATCCGGCATCAGCTCGCGCGCCTTACTGAGCGCCTCTTCGCCGTCCTTCGCAAGTTCGATGCGGTAATGCCCCCGAAGCGTCAGCTGGCACAGCTGCGCCAGCTGCACGTCATGCTCGGCAATCAACACCAGCGGGGTGTCGGTGTCGCGCCGGGCGACTGCGGCTTGCTGCTCGAGCGGCAGGGTGAAGACAAACGCTGTCCCTTTTGGCAGTGCCTTCTGCGCCCAGATTTCTCCCCCGTGGAGTCCGATAAATTCGCGACAGATGGTGAGGCCCAGACCGGTGCGACCATAGCGATCGAACAGCCGTGGCAGCTGCGCTTCGCTGACGCCTACGCCGTCGTCCTCGACCACCACCTTCACCGCAGCCCTGTCGATTTCCCGCGTCGGGGTGCAGCGAACCAAAATGCGGCTCGCTCCTGTCGCGTGGCTCAACGCGTTGGTGATCAGGTTCTGCAGCACCTGTCGCAGCTTCAGCTCGTCACCCAGCACGTCGACGCTCATCGGCACTTCGGCCTGCAACAACACGTTGCGCTGACGGGCGAGAATCTGAAGCTCTTCGGTCGTCTCGACGCAAACAAGGGCGAGGTCAAACACCCGACGTTCGAGCTTCAGCGGCTGGCCGTCGGTGCGCGCCTTGTCGAGCAGACTTTCGACGAGCCCTAGAATTTTTTTGCCCATCCGCACCGTCGTTTCGACCGAAGGGCGATGGGCGTCGTTCAGATCCTTCGAGTCGAGCAGCAGTCGCCCGTGACCAATCAAGACGTTGAGCGGTGCGCGCACATCATGGCTGACCAGCGCGAGCACTTCGTCCTTCAGCTTGTCAGCCGCCTTGAGGCGACGGTTCGCGTCGTTCAACTCGCGGTACCGATCGAGGTACGCCGACTCGAGCGCGCTGGCTTGGCCTTGCAGCGATTCGTAGAGCCGGGTGTTGTGCACCGAGCGCGAGACCGCCGCGGCGACGGCGGCGATGAACTGCCGATCTTCGTTCGACCACCCGCCAGCAGACCTTCGAAGCATGAACGCTCCGGACACTTCGTCGGCGTCGGCCAGAGGCTGCACGAGCGTCGCGTCGGACTCGGACGCCGAACGGGTGGCGACCGCGTTGCGCATCGCAGGAGAAAGAGCGAGATCGACCGAGGTCTGCGTGCCGCTCACCGGGTCTACCAGCCGCGACCGCACCGGCGGGCCGTCTTCGAAGATCAAAACCGAGACCTGCTCGCATGGCAGAACTTCTTTAAGCCGCAGCGCAGTGCGCACCAGCAACTGTTCAGCGTCGCGAGAGTCGCAGGCGAGGCGCGTGATCTCGAGCAGCACCTCGAGTCGGTGACGCGACAGCTCTTCTTTTCGCACCAGCTCGCGCGCGCGCAGCGCAATCACCAACTTCCGTTCGAGCGCTTCGGCCGAGCGCGCGATGCCGTCGACTTCCAGCCCACGCGCAGCTCGGGTAGGCGCGTCGGCGAGAAACGGAATACTTCGAAGCCGCGGTTGAGCCCGCAGCTGAGCGAGTATTTGGGGCGCTGGACCCCACGGCCCCGTCAGCACCACCGCGTCGGGCTGCAGAGCGTCGGCGGCGGGAATCGCTTGCTCGCCCGTTGCGGCCACGCAAACGTAACCACGCTCTTCAAGGCCGCGGGCCACTTTCGCGGCAGGCCGACCACCAACCACCAGGATACGAAGAGCTGTCACTGAGCCTGTGAGTATAACGACAGCGTGCGCCTTGCTTCGCCTTCGCTATAGTGCGCGCGCTTTGACCACACCTACACGAGACTTCATGCGCTTACTCACTGTTCTCGTCGGATGTCTGCTTCCTCTGGCTGCTGCTGCACAAAACGAATGGTCGAATTTCCCGGCCGCGCCTGCGCCTGCCAAGCCCGTCTTCGATGCTGGCATGCCTGCGCCGGTCAATAATCGACCTCCTCCTGCCGCGGTTGCGCCAACACCCGTCACCCCGCAGGTCACGCGACCTGCGCCGACAGCGGTTGCGCCCGCGTCGGTTCCAGCCCCAGCGGCGCCGGCACCCACACGCACCGACGAGGTTGTTCCAGCACCCTCGCGCAGCAACGTCGATTCGAACGCAAAGGCGCGGGTCGACGAACGGCTGAGGGCGATCGAGTCGGGGCAGCCGTTGCCAGCGACCACTGCGACGGGCAAGCCCGACGCGGATGCTGCGCAGCTGCCGATTGTCTCGAAGCGGGAAGAGTTCCTCGCCGGCACCGAGCCGCACAGCGATGCCACCTACGACAATGAGCTCGTGGATCCGTCGAACGCGCGCGTATCAGTGGGCAGCGTGGGCATCGGCGCGGTGCACACCTCAGCTGCGAAGCTGGGCCCCAAGGGCATCGTTCGCTTCTCGATGCTGGGCGAATACTTCGACCAGAAAGACTTTCCGGTGTTGTCGACGACCAACATCCGATCGAGGGCGACCTTCGCGGTGTCGTTTCAACCGTTCGAGTGGGGCG
>JANOHG010000055.1:0-1564 GCA_031406375.1 Archangiaceae bacterium
CCGCCAGCGCGCAGTAAATTGCCGGCTTTTTTGTTCTACCGACCCCGGTGCTCTTGCGAGCGCCGGGGTTTTCATCTGTAGAGCATTCGAGGTTGCCGTGGTAGCTGCCCAACGCATGATCGAGCTTCGGTCATCGGCTCCGGACGAAAAACACATGACCGTCAATCCGCACGAAATCGCCGCGAAGCAGGATCCGCTCGGCGAACAACTCGCAGCCATCATCACTCAGCTACCCAAGGACAAGCTCAGCCTGGGCGTGCTGCTCATCATCTTTGGCGACGAAGGTTTGTTGCTGCTGACGATGCTGCTGACACTGGTCTTTCTGATTCCAGTGTCGATTCCTGGCGTCAGCACCGCGTTCGGCGCCGCGATCCTGCTGGTGGGATTGAGCCGCCTGTCTGGCCGGCCGCCCTGGCTGCCGCGCAGGCTGAAGGAAAAAGCGCTACCTGCGGACAAGCTGCGCCCGGCCCTTACGCGCGGGCTGTCCTGGGTGCGGCGGCTGGAGAAGATCAGCCGCCCACATCGGCTGCGCGCGTTCATCGAAGGGCGCGCGATCGGCTTGTTCAACAATCTGGCGTTCATTGTGGCGGCGCTGCTGCTGATGGCGCCGTTCGGACTCGTGCCCTTCAGCAATACATTGCCGGCGCTTGCTCTGCTGTTCTACGCCGTCGGTCTGATCCAGCGCGATGGCGGCGCCATGCTGCTCGGCCATCTGACGAACCTCATGACGATGCTCTACTTCGGTATTTTGATCGCCGGCGGCGGCGCAGCCGTGCGCGAAGTGTTTCAGCGTTTCACGGCCCAAGGCTGAGGAGCGCATCATCGTGTGGGAAGCTGGAGCCGTGTGAACTCCCAGGCGCCAAACCCTCTCCAGCGTGCCGCTGCTGCGTCTTCGCGGCTCAAGGTCTTTCCCCTGCCGTCGGTGGTGCTCTTTCCTGGCGCCGCATTGCCGCTGCACATCTTCGAGCCGCGGTACCGCGCGATGGTGCAGGACGCGGTCGCCAGTGATGGCGTCTTCGCAATGGCGCAGCTCGCGCTCGGCTGGGAACAGGAGTACGGCGGAAGCCCTGAGCTGTTGCCGATGATGTGCGTGGGCACCGTCTCGGTGCACCAGCAGCTGGAAGATGGAAAGTTCAACGTCGTGCTCACCGGAGTCAGCCGCGCCCGCCTGATTCAAGAATGGCCCGAAGCGCAGGGTCGCCTCTACCGCGAGGTGGAAGCAGAGCTGCTGCCGGATCCGATGTTCGACGGGCCGGAGGAAGCCCAGCTGCGCCAGGCTGTCGTCGAGCTGACGTCGCGGTTGCCGATTGAGGTGGCAGCGCGGTTGACCAAAGTGACGGCCCGACTTCGAGGAGGGGCGTTCGTCGACGTGCTGGCGAGTACCTTGGTCACCGAAATTCCCCGGCGCTATTCGCTGTTGTGTGAACTCGATGTGAAGAAGCGAACGCAGCGCTTGCTCGAGGAAGTTGGGGTATCGGGAAGAATCAGGGAGTCACTACCGGTAGTGTGAGCTGACGGTAGGTAGGGGCCAAGCATGGCGAGCTGTCGAGAACGCGGCTGAAAA
>JANOHG010000084.1:0-9280 GCA_031406375.1 Archangiaceae bacterium
GGGCCTGGTGATGGTCTATTCGGCCAGCGCGATTACCGCGCTCGAAAAGACCGGCGACAGCTTCTACTTCCTCAAGCGGCAAGCCATCGCCGCCAGCATCGGCCTCGTTGCGATGGGCGTCGCGATGAAGATGGGTTACCGGCGAATGGCGCGGCTGGCCTACCCGCTGCTCGTCATCTCGGTGATCTTGCTCATCGCGGTGGTGATTCCTGGCATCGGCCATTCTGCGGGCGGCGCCCGGCGATGGATCCGATTGCCTGGCATCTCGATTCAGCCTGCCGAGATCGCCAAGGTCGCGTGGGTGGTTTACCTCGCGTACTCACTGGCGAAGAAGCGCGAGAAGGTGAAGAGCTTTTCAGTCGGGTTCTTGCCGCACCTGGCGATCGCCGCGCTGTTGGTGGTGCTGTGCATGGCCGAGCCCGACTTTGGAAGCTCGGTCGCGCTCCTGTTCTTGATGTTCGTGCTGTTGTTCGCCGCTGGAGCGAAGCTCAGCTACCTGGTCGGCTCTTTGCTCTTCGCCTTGCCGATGGCCTACGCCGCGATCGCGCACTCGCCTTATCGAATGAAGCGGATTCTCGCGTTTCTTGATCCCTGGGCTCACCGCCACGACGTGGGCTACCAGGTGTCAGAGTCGTTGATGTCGATCGGCTCAGGAGGCCTGACGGGGCTCGGCCTCGGCGACGGGCGCCAAAAGCTTTTTTTTCTTCCCGAAGCCCACACCGACTTCATCTTCGCGATCATCGGCGAAGAACTCGGTCTGCTCGGGGTCCTCGTGCTCGTCCTCTTTTACGGCATCATCATCTGGAGGGGGATCCGCACGTCGCTGGCTGCCGCGGAGCCGTTCGGTACCTATCTCGCCTTGGGAATCACCTCGCTGATCGCCTTCCAGGCGATCGTAAACATGTCGGTCGCGATGGGGCTGGTGCCGACCAAGGGCCTGACGCTGCCGGTCATTTCCTACGGTGGCAGCTCGCTGATTATGTTGATGGGCGCCTCGGGGCTGTTGCTGTCGATCAGCGCCAACACCCAGACGCCTCGCCGCCCTGTTCGACGTTCGGCCCGCGAAGCGCTTGCTTCGGTCGATGGGGTGCCTGCTTGAGGGTCTTGATCGCGGGCGGAGGTACAGGTGGCCATCTGTTCCCGGGTATCGCGGTCGCCGAAGAGGTCGCGACCCGGCACCCCGGCAATGACGTCATCTTCGTCGGCACCCACCGTGGGCTCGAGGCGCGGGTCGTGCCTGCGGCGGGGTTCAAGTTCGAAGCGATCACCTCGCGCGGCCTGAAGGGAATGGGGCTAGGCAAGCTGCTGCTGGGGCTGCTCACTATTCCGTTGTCGTTGTTCGAGTCGTGGCGAATTGTGCGCCGCTACCAACCGGATGTGGTCGTCGGCGTCGGGGGGTATTCTTCGGGGCCGGTCGTGTTGGCCGCCTGGCTGATGCGGGTTCCTACCGCCGTGCAGGAACAGAACGCGCTGCCCGGGCTTACCAATCGAATTCTGGGCCACTTTGTCAACGCCGTCTTCCTCGCCTTCGAGGACGCGGTCGCTTTTTTTCCGAAGAAGAAAGTCTTCGTCATCGGCAACCCGATTCGCCGAAAGCTGATGGAGAACTTCCTTCGCTCGAAAATCAAGCACGACCGCTTCAGCGTTCTCGTCTTCGGCGGCTCGCTGGGCGCAGGTGGGATCAACCGCCGAATGGAGGAAGCGCTCGATCACCTGGGCGATCTGAAACACCAACTGCACTTCGTTCACCAGACCGGGAAGAACGACGTTGATCGACTCAAGGCGGCGTACGCCACCAAAGGCTTCGATGCCCAGGTCGTCGAGTTCATCGACGACATGTCCGAAGCGTATGCGCGAAGCGAGCTCGTCATCTGCCGCGCAGGCGCGACCACCATCGCCGAGCTCACCGTCTGCAAAAGGGCATCGATTCTGATCCCATTTCCCTTCGCTACCGACGATCACCAGGCAGTCAACGCGCGTGCCCTGGTCGCCAGCGGAGCTGCCCTGATGTTCCGCGAAAGCGAGCTCGATGGCGCACGGCTCGCAGCAGAGCTCCGATTGCTGGCGAAGGATCCCGAGCGGCTGAAGAAGATGGAGAAGGCCGCTGGGCTGCTGGGTCGCCCGGAAGCGGCCAAAGAGCTCGCTGATGTTTGCGTGACGATGATGTCGCACCGGTGGGGCAGCGAAGGCCGAGTTCGGGCAGCTTCGAAGGAGGTGGCGAAGTGATTGTCTCTCGCTTCAAGACACGACACGCCGCGCGGGTTCATTTCGTCGGCGTCGGCGGCATCGGAATGAGCGGAATCGCTGAAGTCCTGCTCAACCTCGGCTACCAGGTGTCGGGCTCCGATCTCAAAGAGTCCGAGGTCACCCGGCGCCTCGTCTCGTTGGGTGCTCGCATCGAATACGGCCATCGCGCCGAAAACCTTCTCGACGCCGACGCGGTGGTCACCAGCTCGGCGGTCAAGAAGGACAACCCGGAAGTGATCGCCGCGCGCGCGCGAAAAGTCCCGGTGATTGCCCGGGCCGAGATGCTCGCCGAGCTGATGCGGCTCAAGTACGCGGTCGCGATCGCTGGCTCGCACGGGAAGACCACCACCACTTCGATGGTCGCCACAGTGTTGGCCGCCGCCGGGCTCGACCCCACCTCGGTGGTGGGCGGCAAGGTCAACGTCCTGGGCAGCAACGCGAAGCTTGGCAAATCAGACCTGATGGTCGTCGAGGCCGACGAATCTGACGGCAGCTTTCTGCACCTGCACCCGGCGATCGCCGTCATCACCAACATCGATCCTGAGCACATGGATCACTACGGCACCCTCGAGAAGCTGAAGGTCGCCTTTGCTGACTTCTGCAACCGCGTTCCGTTCTACGGGCTCAATGTGCTGTGCCTCGACAACCCGAACGTTCAAGCGATGTTGCCTTCGCTCGAGAAGCGTTACGTCACTTATGGCAGCTCGCATGCCGCCGACTATCGAATCGAGGCCATCAAGCTCGACGGCTATGAGACGCGCTTCACCGCTTTTCGTCGCAACCAGCCGCTGGGCGAGTTCACGGTGCGAATGGTGGGAGCCCACAACGCGATGAACGCGCTGGCGGTGATCGCGGTCGCCGAAGAGCTCGACGTGCCACTGAACACCGTGCGCACCGCGCTCGCCGGCTTCGAAGGAGTTCAGCGCCGTTTCACCGTGAAGGGCGAGGTCGCAGGGATCACGGTCGTCGACGACTACGGCCACCACCCCACCGAGGTCCGCGCCACCCTCGCTGGCGCGCGCACTGCTTTCGGCCGCCGCCTCGTGGTCGCGTTTCAGCCCCACCGTTACACCCGAACCCACGATCTTCTTCCCGAGTTCGTCAGCGCGTTCAACGACGCCGACCTCCTCTTCCTCACCCATATCTACGCCGCGGGTGAAGAGCCGATACCCGGGATAACCGGCGAAGCGCTCGCCGACGCTGTACGCGCTCACGGGCACCGCGACGTTACCTACGTCGATCGCCGCGTCGATCTTCCCCAGGCGTTGCTCCCCCGGCTCGAACCTGGAGACCTCGTCGTCACTCTGGGCGCCGGAGACATCACCCAGGTTGGCCCTGAGCTCGTCGCATTGCTGCAGGCTAGGAAATGAGCGTGGCACGACAAATTGTCACTTCAGTTCGAAAGGCCCTTGAGCACCTGCAGCCGGGCGAGCTTCGCTTCGACGAGCCGCTCAGTGCCTGGTGCAGCATCCGCGTCGGTGGCGCAGCTGAAGCACTGGTTCGGCCGCGGACGGCAGAACATTTGGTCGAACTGCTTCAACTGGCCCACGACGCCGACCTGCGGGTGACCACCCTGGGCGGAGGCGCCAACACACTGGTCGGTGACGGGGGAGTTCCGGGGATCACCCTCAAGCTGCCTGCCGACCTGATGCCTGAGCAGCTCGAGCCGGGTCGGACGACGCTCAACGCAGGCTCGGCAATCGCCCGCCTCGTCACGGTGATGAAGCAGCAAAAGCGCGTCGGGGCCGAGTTCCTGGCTGGCATCCCGGGCAGCATTGGTGGAGCTGTCACGATGAACGCCGGCACCAAACACGGCGCGTGCATGAGCATCGTCGATGCCATCGAGCTCGCGACGCCCGCGGGCCTGGGGTGGGTCGACGCCTCGCAGGTTCCGTTCGAGTACCGCCACACCACCCTGCCTCACAAAGCGATCGTCACCCGCGTTCGCTTCGCGCTCAGCGAAGGAGATCTCGAGGTGTCTAAAGCGCGGATGGACGCTGACCTGGCGTACCGCAAAGCAACCCAACCCCTGTCACAGCCCAACTTCGGATCGGTGTTCACCAACCCCCCAGGTGAGTTCGCGGGTCGGCTGATCGAATCGGTGGAACTCAAAGGACACACCATCGGTGGCGCGCAGTTTTCGATGCTGCACGCGAACTGGATAGTGAACCTCGGCGGCGCGACCGCGGCCGACGTCACCGATTTGATGGACCTGGCGACGCTTCGCGTTCGTCAAGCCCACGGAATCGAGCTTCAGCCCGAAGTCAAACGAATCGGCCTCTTCACCCCGAGACCCACCAAGTGACCCGAGACGAGCTGACGACCCTGCGCACCGGGGTGTTGATGGGCGGCCTGTCGGAAGAGCGCGAGGTCTCGCTGCGGTCGGGGGCCGCGGTGTCCCAGGCATTGCGCGAGCTCGGCCATCGCATCGTCGAGATCGACGTCGGCAAGGATCTGCCCGCGCGCCTGGCAGCCGAGAAGATCGATCTCGCTTTCATCGCGCTCCACGGGCGCTACGGAGAAGACGGCTGCGTTCAGGGCCTGCTCGAATCGATGTTCATCCCCTACACCGGCTCGGGTGTCCTCGCCTCGGCGGTCGCGATGGAGAAGGTTTTTACCAAGCAGGTATTCGTCGCGCACGGGCTGCCGACTCCGGCATGGGCGGCGTTCGGCACCGCGGCCGAAGCGCTGGGTGCGAGCCTGCCGTTCGGGTACCCCTGCGTGGTCAAGCCTTCTTGCGAGGGAAGCTCGGTGGGCATCCACATCTGCAAGACCCGCGATGAATTCGAAGCCGCAATCGCTGATGCGAGTAAGTACGCCGGCAAGCTGTTGGTCGAGCAATACGTGAAGGGCAGGGAAGTGCAGGGGGCGGTGCTCGATGACGAAGCGCTCGGAGCGATCGAGATCATTCCCGCGCGCGAATTCTACGACTACCAGGCCAAGTACGGCGCCAACTCAGGCACCCAGTATCTGTTTCCCGCTCCGCTTCCGCCCGAGCTTTACGCGAAAGTAAACCAAACCTGTCTGGCTGCTCATCGGGCGCTGGGTTGCTCTGGGGCCAGCCGTTCAGACGTGCTCATCACCGCCGATGGTCAGACGATACTGCTCGAAGTCAACACCCTGCCAGGAATGACGGGCTCGAGCCTGTTGCCGAAGATCGCCGCCGGTCGAGGCATCGCTTTCCCCCAACTGTGCGAACGGTTGCTGTTGGGCGCGTCCTTAAAGGCCTAACCGAAGCCATGAACCGATCTGACACCGCCCCACACCGCTACAGCGACGTCGCTGTAGACGAAAAATTGCCGAGCGCGCCTGGCGGCTCGACGATTCACCTGCAGGAAGACTCCCCCCAACCACCCGCTCGAAGCAGTGCGCGCGAAAGCGCGAGGGCAAGAAGAAGATGATTCTCCGCGCGAAGAAAAACCGCAGGCGCGTCGACCTTTCGAAGAAGTCAGCGGAGCTCCGGGCGGTGGCCGTTTCCCATGCGCCGATCTTCTTTCGGGTGCTGGGTGCAACCGTCGCTTCCGCGGCGGTCGTCTTTGGCGCCTTGATGCTGTTCCAGTGGGCGCGCCAGTCGCCCCGCTTCGCGCTGACGACCATCGCCTTCGAAGGCAACGCGCACGCCAGCGACCTCGAGCTCTCGCGCATCGGGGGACTAACGCTGGGGCAGAACCTGCTCAAGCTCGACGCGCTCGCCGTCGAACGGCTGATCGCCGTGCACCCGTGGGTGAAAGCCGCCCGCGTCAATCGCCGCTTTCCACAGCGGCTCGAGGTTGAAATCACCGAGCACCGGCCTGTCGCGATGGTCTCGCTGGGCGACCTGTACCTGGTCGATGAAGACGGCGAGCCATTCAAGCGGGTACAGCCATCAGACGCGCTCGATCTTCCGATTGTCACCGGCATCGAGCGCGAGGACTACGTCGCGCGCCACGACGAGACTGTCGCGCGGCTCGCCGACGCGCTGGTGCTCGCGCACAGCTACCAAACTTCGCGTTGGGGGAAATCCGCGCCGCTGTCGGAAGTTCATCTCGCGCTCGAGGGGGTGACGCTGGTGACGACCGACGGCCAACACGTGCAGCTCGGTGAAGGCGCCTGGCCTGCAAAGCTTGCGCGCCTGGCGCGCATCCGTCAGGAGCTCAAGACGCGCTCGATCAACGCTGCGGTCATTCGCCTCGACAACCGGGCGCGACCTTCATCCGTCACCGTCTCACTTCAAACGAACAATTCGTTCGCCCGCCCCGAAAGGGACCAGCGAACGGCGAAGTAACCGCTCGCCCGGAAGGGGAGCGTCACTTGGGAGGAAGGGAAAAAACATGGCGAAGAACAGCAAAGGAGGAGAAATCATTGTCGGCCTCGACATCGGCACCACGAAAATCTGCGCGATTGTCGGCGAACTCACCGACGATGGCATCGACATCATCGGGATCGGCTGCCATCCATCGAAGGGCCTGCGAAAGGGCGTCGTGGTCAACATCGAAGCGACTGTCGCGAGCATTCGCCGCGCGATCGAAGAAGCCGAGGCGATGGCCGGCACTGAGATTACCCATGTGTACACCGGCATCGCCGGAGGCCACATCAAGGGGTTTGGCAGCCGGGGCGTCGTCGCCTTAAAGGACAAAGAAGTGCGGGAGGCCGACATCGCGCGGGTGATTGAGCAGGCGAAGACGGTGAACATCCCGGTCGATCGCGAAGTGATTCACGTCTTGCCGCAGGAATTCATCGTCGACGATCAAGGCGGCATCAAAGAACCGCTGGGCATGGCCGGGTATCGGCTCGAAGCAAAAGTCCACATCGTGACCGGCGCCGTCGCCAGCGCGCAGAACATCGTCAAGTGCGCCAACCGCACCGGACTCAACGTCGCAGACATCGTGCTTCAACCGCTGGCGTCTTCCGAGGCAGTGCTCACCGACGAAGAGAAAGAGCTTGGCGTCTGCCTGGTCGACATCGGGGGCGGCACCACCGACATTGCAATCTTCCACGGTGGGTCGATCGTCCACACCGCGGTAATCGCGCTTGGCGGCAACAACCTCACCAACGACATCGCGGTTGGCCTGCGCACCCCGGTTCATGAAGCCGAAAGGATCAAGCAGAAGTACGGCTGTTCGCTGTCGTCGATGGTCGACAAGCAGGACATGATCGAAGTCCCCTCTGTCGGAGGACGCGAGCCGCGCGTGATGGGCCGCCAGATCCTCTGTGACATCCTCGAGCCCCGCGTCGAAGAAATCTTCCAACTCGTGCACCACGAGGTCGAGCGCAACGGCTTTTCAGAAGCGCTTACTTCAGGAGTCGTAATCACTGGCGGCTCGACGCTGCTGCCGGGCATGAACGAGCTCGCCGAAGAAATCATGGGGGTGCCGGTTCGGCGTGGAACCCCGCGGGGAATCGGTGGCCTGGTGGACGTCGTCAGAAGCCCCATCTACGCGACCGGCGTCGGTCTGGTCGTCTACGGGGCCCGCCACCAGGATCGCCGCCTGTTCCGAATCCGTGAAGAGAACGTCTTTCGCAAGGTGAAGGGCCGGATGAGCGAATGGCTTAAGGAAGTCTTCTAAAGCGCACTGCTACAGCCTGGTAGCTGAAAACTTGCGGCCCGCCTGTTCGGGCGGAAAATAAACCAACTCACCGGAGCTCCAACATGGACCAGTTCGATCAGAACAAGCAGGCAGCTCGCATTCGCGTGGTCGGCGTCGGCGGCGCCGGCAGCAACGCGGTGAACACGATGATCGCCAATCGACTCGACCGGGTCGACTTCATCGCCCTCAACACCGACGTTCAGGCGCTCGCCAACAACCAAGCTCCGATTCGCCTCCAGATTGGCAAAGAGCTCACCCGTGGCCTCGGCGCCGGCGCGAATCCCGAAATCGGTCGCCAGGCTGCCACCGAATCGCGTGATGAAATCGCCGCGGCGCTCGAAGGCGCCGACATGGTCTTCGTCACCGCGGGCATGGGCGGTGGCACCGGCACCGGAGCGGCGCCCGTCGTCGCGGACATCGCCAAGTCCTTGGGCGCCCTGACGGTCGGCGTCGTCACCAAGCCGTTCCTGTTCGAGGGCAACCGGCGCCGCAAGGCCGCTGAGCAAGGCCTGCAAGAACTCAAGGCCGCCGTCGACACGTTGATCACCATTCCCAACCAGCGCCTTCTCACCATCTGCACTGAGCCGATGCCGCTGCTCGACACCTTCAAGCGCGCCGACGAGGTGCTGCTCAACGCGGTGCAGGGAATCTCAGATCTGATCCAGTACCACGGCTACATCAACGTCGACTTCGCCGACGTGAAGACCATCATGGGCGAGCAGGGTCTGGCCCTGATGGGCACCGGCCGCGCTGCAGGCGACAAGCGCGCGCTGCGCGCGATGGAGCAGGCGATTAGCAGCCCGTTGCTCGAAGAGGTCAGCATCGACGGCGCGCGCGGAATGTTGATCAACATCACCGGAGGCCGCGACCTCAACATTCAGGAGGTCAACGAGGCGCTCACGCTCGCGCACGACGCCGCCGACCCCGAGTGCAACATCATCTTCGGGTCGCTGATCGACGAGAACGCGAAAGATGAGGTGAAGATAACCATCATCGCTACTGGCTTCTCGCCCGCTGCAACCCAAACGCGTCGCCCTTCCATCACCGTCGAACGCCCGCTGCAGGTGCAGGTGCCTCTGAGCTACCGCGTTGCTCCGACCATCACCGTGCAACCTGCAGTCACCGTCACTGCCCCCGCTCCCGTCGCAGTGCCGCCGACCCTCGTGCCCGCTCACCGTGAAGAGCTCGCCACGCTCGTGCCTGCGAAGGCTGGCTCTCGCACGCTCAGTGCGGAACACAAAGTTCAGAGCCCTCGCATCGCCCACACCCGCGATGCCAGCCTGCCGCTCGATGAAGATCAGTTCGACATTCCGACCTTCCTCAGACGCCAGGGTCACACTGAGATGCCCTAGGGTTCAGCCGCAGACGCCAGTGCAGTTGCCACTGGTGAAGGTGCCTCCTTTGATTGTCTCGCAGGAAGCCTTGCGGACATCGTCGAGGCAGTTGGTCGCCTTGGTGGGATCCCA
>JANOHG010001100.1:0-6290 GCA_031406375.1 Archangiaceae bacterium
TGTACTCGGACATGTCGAAGCGAAGAAACTCGACGCCCATCACCTTCGCGAGCTGCTTGGCAAGCTCGGTCTTCCCGACTCCGGTTGGACCCGAGAAGAGAAACGAGCCAATCGGTTTGTCGGGCGTGCGCAGGCCTGATCGCGCGAGCTTGATCGCCATCGACAGCTCGCTGATCGCCTTGTCCTGACCAAAGATGACGCCCATCAGCTCCTTGTCGAGGTTTCCCAGCTGCGCCTTCTCTGAGGCCTGAACGGTTTTGGCGGGAATTCGCGCCATCTTCGAAATGATCAGCTCGACATCGCCCACGTTGACCCGGTTGGTGCGCTTGCCCTCGCCGCGCAGTCGGTCGACCGCTCCCGCTTCGTCGATGACGTCAATCGCTTTGTCGGGAAGGAACTTCTCGTTGACGTACTTGTGTGACAGCTCGGCCGCCGCCTTCAGCGCGTCGGCGTCGTAGGTCACCTTGTGGTGCTCTTCGTACTTGGGAGCAAGCCCCGTCAGAATCTTCACCGTGTCGTCTACCGACGGCTCGAGGATGTCTATCTTCTGGAACCTGCGGGCAAGCGCCCGGTCACGCTCGAATGACGCCTTGTATTCTTGGTAGGTCGTCGAGCCGATGCAGCGCAACTTTCCGCTGGCGAGCGCCGGCTTGAGCAGATTCGAGGCGTCCATCGAGCCTCCGCTGGTGGCTCCGGCGCCGACGATGGTGTGAATCTCGTCGATGAAGAGAATGGCGTCGTCGTGGTTCTGCAGCGCCTTGAGCACCGCCTTCAGACGCTCTTCGAATTGGCCGCGGAACTTGGTGCCCGCCAGCAGCGAACCCATGTCGAGCGAGTAGATCTGCGCTCCTTTCAATGGCTCGGGAATATTGCCTTCGTGAATCGCGAGCGCCAGGCCTTCAGCAATCGCGGTTTTCCCGACTCCGGTTTCACCCACGTACAGAGGGTTGTTCTTCCGCCGTCGGCAGAGCACCTGAATCGTGCGTTCGAGCTCGTTGGCCCGCCCGATCAGCGGGTCGATGTGACCTGCCGCCGCCTCGGCGTTCAGGTGGGTGGTGTACGCCTCGAGCGGATTCTTCGCTGGGCCTGGACTCTCATCGTCCTCGCCGCCTGGCCCGCCCGCGCCTTCGCGCACTGGGCCTTCGTCCGGATTGCTGCCGTCTTTTGCGATGCCATGCGAGATGAAGTTGAGCACGTCGAGCCGGGTGACTCCCTCTTCCTTCAGGAAGTGGAGCGCCTGCGACGAATCTTCCCGGTAGATGGCGACCAGCACATCAGCGCTGTCCATCACCTTTTGCTCGGCCGACAACGCGTGGAACGCGGCGCGTTGCAGCACCCGTTCGATCGCAATCGTCTGCTGCGGCTCAGCGCTGACGCCTTCGGGCAAGCGCTCGACCGCCTCTTCGAGGAATGCGTCGAGGCGCTGCTTCAGTCTGTCCATGCGCGCGCCGCAGGCTTTGAGGACCTCGACACACCGCGGGTCTCGCAGCAATCCGAGCAGCAGGTGCTCGAGCGTGAGGTATTCGTGATGCATTCGCTTGGCCTCGGTGAGCGCGAAGCGAATCGAGGCTTGAAGCTCTTTTGCGATGATCGGCGATGCCACTTGTTAGAGCTCCTCGGGTTCCATCGTCAGCTTGAGCGGGAACTCTGCTTCCTTGGCCAGCTGGTGGGTTCGGTTGATCTTCGTTTCAGCCACTTCGAATGTATAGACGCCGGCGATACCAAACCCGTTTCGGTGAACGTTCAGCATGATTGCCACCGAATCGGATTCCGACTTGTGGAAGACATCTCGCAGCACCGCAATCACGAACTCCATCGTCGTGTAGTTGTCGTTGTGGAAAATTATCCGGAACAGCTGTGGCTTCTTCAGCTGCTCCTTCTTTTTCGTTTCGGTGACGACGCCCGTATCACCGTCGTCAGTACCTGGGCGCTGCTTGGTGGCCATTTCGGAAGTGAAACTAACGTAGCTGGCGCGGTTGCGCATCGAACCTGCCCAATCAGGCAGGCCGGTTGACCTTGAAGCCCGTTTCTTTCTCCCATAACGGCAAGCCTTGCTCGAGCGCCGACCGTTCGTGGGCCAGAAAGTCCCTCACCTGCGCATCCAGTCGGGGGTCGAACATCAGGTGGGCCGAGTGGGCGAGTGTCGGGGTGAAGCCGCGGGTCAGTTTGTGCTCTCCCCCGGCTCCGGGGTGGTAGCGCGACCGGCCCAAGGCGATGCATTCGGCGACTGGGTGGTACAGACACGCAGCGAAGTGTAGGAAAGGGTGATCGCCCAAGGAACCCCAGTGCCTTCCGTAGAGGCGATCGCCCGCCGCGAGGTTGAGCGCGCCGGCAATCACCTCGCCATCTTTGCGCGCCGAGACGAACTCGACTGCATCGGGGCAAGCGAGGGCGAGCCGTCGGAAATAGTCGAGCGGCAAGGGGGCTGGAACCGGCGAGTAACGGGCGACGGTGGCGCTGTAGAGATGGTGCGCCAGATCCGGGTCGAAATGACGCGCGCCACGCACGGTGCGGATCTCGATGCCCTGGCCGAAGACGCGGCGCGCTTCGCGCTTGAGCAGCTTGCGGCGGCGCGCCGTGAAGCGCAGCAGAAAGTCGTCGTAGCTCGCGTAGCCCGCGTTTTCCCAGACGTACTGCACCGACAAGCGTCGTGCGAAGCCCAGCGCTTCCAGTTTTGGGACAAGCGGAGGGTCAGCGAACTGAAAATGCACCGATGCAATCCGTTGTTCCCGCGCCCACTCGACGATTCCTTCGAGCAGGGTCTGGCCGCTGTTCTCATCTCCGGCACGAAACAGCACCCTGCGCCCGGGGATCGCCGAGAACGGTACGGTAATCACCAACTTGGGGAAGTATTTGATCGCGAGCCTTGCTGCGGCACGGGCCCACGCGCCATCGAAGAGGTACTCGCCACCGCTCGACGCCTTCAGGTACGCCGGCGCGGCGGCCACGAGCTGACTGCCTTCCCAGTGGGTGAAGTGAATCGGCTGCCATCCCGTGAAGGCACATGCCGCTCCGCTTTGCTCGAGCGCGTCGAGGTACCCCCAGCGCAGAAAAGGCTTGTCGTTCTCGAACAGCAGCGCATCCCACGCGGAGGACTGAACGTCGCTCATCGCGTTCAACGTTCTCAGCCGAGACGACACACGAGCAGTCTGCCCTCATGAAGCGAGATCCGCGACGACTCTCGACGGGCTCTGACGTACCGTGGGTGTGAATGAACCTGTTTCGTGCTGCGTGGGTGTTCGTCCTTCTCGGGTTGGGCGCTTGCGAGAAGAAGCAGGATCCGACGATGGATGTTTGCCAAGTGAACGTCGACTGCACCCTGGTGCAGTTGGACGAATGCTGCGCGCGCAGCACTTGCGATTCGGATCTGCGCGCCGAAACGTCGGCGCGAACGCGCGCGCGGCTCGACGCCTGCGCCAAGACGGATTGCGCGAAGGCCGAGAAGGACTGCAAGTCGACGTCGGTGCGGGTGGGCAGCTTCTGCCGCGAAGGACGCTGTGTCGTAGAGGCGCTTTGAGGGGTCGCTGTATTTCCCCAAAAAAAGGTGAAGTCGACAGCGTCGTGCGTCAGCAACGCGTCGTGCGCTTGGCGCCCGCGACCTGCTCGAGGACGTCGCGCACGGGGACGATGGCTCCGACGGTGGTGTAGATGAGGTGCCCGGTCTTCGTCTTGGTCGACTTCAGCGGGTACTGCTTTGCGCGCGGAAGGAACCAGGTGCGAACTTCCTTCATCGGCAGGCAGTGTACTTCCTGCTTGTCGAGGAAGACGTAAACCAGCAGGTCGGCGACCGAGTAGAGGAAGCAGCCGGGGGTGTCTTTCTCGACGTTGCTCACCAGCTCGAAGAAATAGTTCCCACGTCGTCCGCCCTGACGATCACCCTTCACCTCGATTCCGAGCACCGGCTCGCTGTCGCGTTCCCACAACAGGTCCACGCCGCGGTGCTGAAAGCGCGGGTCCTTCGACACGTCATGCAGACGGCTGCCAGGGCATTGCGCGAACAACAGTTCTCGCGCGAGCGACACGGCGCGGTCAGCAGCGCCCTGCACTCCGCGCATCGAATAGTGGCGAGTCAGACTACCTGTACAGCTCGAGGCCCGACGCAACGAGCTGAACTTCGCGGGCCTTTCCGTCCTTGCCGCGGGTGATGGTCGCGCCTTCACCTTCGTAGTGCTTCACGCGCTCCTCTGAGAGCTCCTTTAACGAAATGACGCCTTCGATTTTCACCCGGCTGCCTGCAGCATCGAGCGGCACGAAGAAACCGTAGTCCTTGAAGGTGACGCGGACTCCAGGGCCCTTGGCTTCGCTTGCAAGCTCCATCCAGCAGCCCTTCTTCTCACACGCTTTGCGGACCTTGCCCTCGAGGGTGACGGCTTTGCCTTCGGAGGCCGAAGGATCTTTGAGTAACGCCGCCAGCTCAACTTTGGGCAACCCCTTGAGCTTCTCGCCCCGAACCATCGTCGTGGGGGTGGGAGTCGGTGCAGTGAGCCGATCTGGCGTCGCAGGAGCAGGCGACGCAGGAGGAGGCGACGCAGCGAGAACCAACGCACTGAGTAGAACGATCATACCGGCGAAGTAGCGCAAGCCCGTGCGCGGAAGCAAGCGAAGGGCTAAATGAGGAGGTGATGCAGATCGCCTGGCCTCCGCGAAACCGGAAGTTCAACACCCTCGATGGATTGGGTCTCGTCGGGCTGTTGGGTCTGTTGGTCGCGCGCTTCATCCCGGTGGCGGTGTTGATCCCCTTCTGGGGCTGCGCCTTTCGCGACATCACCGGCTTTCCCTGCCCGGGCTGCGGCCTGACTCGGGTGGCGGATCGCTTCGCCCACTTCAACTTCTATGGTGCCTTCAAGGCCAACCCGTTGGGCACCTTCGCGGCAACCTTCTTCGCGATTGCCGTTGTTTGGAGCTTTCTGCATCTGGCTTTCAAGATACCGACTCCGAACGTGACGCTCGATGGTCGCGATTGGACGCGTCTGCGCAACGTTGCGATCGTGGTTTTCGCGCTCAACTACGCTTTCGTCATCCTTCAGCATCGGCATTCAATCTTGTGATGCATGGGTTGGTGCTCGCGGTGGCCTACCTTTGCGGCTCAGTGCCGTTCGGTTTGGTGCTGGCGCGCGCGGTGGCCGGCAAAGACGTGCGCACCGAGGGCAGCGGAAACATCGGCGCCACCAACGTCGCTCGCGTCGTCGGAAAGAAGCTCGGAGCCGTCGTGCTCGTTCTCGACGCGCTCAAAGGCGCTTTGCCCGTCATCGCCGCCCAGCACCTGTTCCCGGGCGAGCCGCTGTTTCACGACGCGGTCGGTGTGGCCGCGTTCTTCGGGCACGTGATGCCGGTCTGGTTGAAGTTCAAGGGCGGCAAAGGCGTCGCGACGGCGCTCGGCGTGCTCGTCGTGCTGTTGCCATGGGCTGCCCTCGCGGGTTTCGTCGTCTGGATGACACTGCTAATTGTCTTTCGCGTCAGCAGCATCGGCTCGCTCTGTGGGGCAGTTGTCGCGGTGGTGGTCGGCTTCGTCGTCCACCGGCCAATCGAGTATCCCGCCGTGGCGGTGGTGTTCTTGCTGCTAATGCTCATCACCCATCGATCGAACCTGAAGCGGTTGATCAATCGGAATGAGAACAGCATTTAGCGGCATCGGTTCTGCGGGTCCTTCAGGGCGCAGATGACTTCTTGAGGAGATCTTCCGGGCGACGCGGCCACACCACATTTTCATCACCATCGTCGTTGCCCAGCTTGGCGGAATTTCCAGAACCGGACTTTTTGGGTTGCGGCTTCTTCTTGGGCGCAGCAGCCGCAGGAGGGTCCGCGATCGGCTTGGCGCTCAGCAGCCGAAGCTTTTCGCGGACCAGCACCCGGCCGGTCTGGCCGGACGCGCTGATCGTCGTCAGCTGGTGACCGGCAAGCGAGAGCGCGAACTCTGCGTGTGCGGTTCCGCTGGCGGACACTGGAACCTGAATGTCGAGTGGCGTTCGGCCGACGACGCCCTTTCCGTTCAGGCTCACGCTCGCGCCACGGGGATCTGTCTCCACCCGGAAAGTGACCTTTACCGGTAGCGCCACTTTAGCTTTCGCGGCCTCAGCTTTCGCGGCCTCGGCTTTCGCGGCCTCGGCTTTCGCGGCCTCGGCTTTCGCGGCCTCGGCTTTCGCGGCCTCAGCTTTCGCGGCCTCAGCTTTCGCGGCCTCGGCTTTCGCGGCCTCGGCTTTCGCGGCCTCGGCTTTCGCGGCCTCAGCTTTCGCGGCCTCAGCTTGCTCGGCCTCAGCTTTCGCGGCCTCAGCTTGCTCGGCCTCAGCTTG
>JANOHG010000112.1:0-3470 GCA_031406375.1 Archangiaceae bacterium
TCGTCGTCTCTGCGGCCGAGACCCGGCTCGAGCACAGGGGCATTTGAGACAGTCTTGTCGCGGGTGGACTCATCATCTCAGTTCGGCGACGGTCGATGCCCTTGTGCTCGAGCCGAATCTCAGCTGCGCGAAGACTTGCGCAGAAGCTGAACGTCAGCACGGCGAGGTGCCCAATGAACTAGCAGGCTTGCCGCCTGGGAGCAGTTGCCCTTTTCGATTTCGCAGGTGTGCAGCGGGCTACAATCTGCCGCAATGTGGTCGCTGGCCGCCGGTTTGCACAATTCAGATGAGTGACCCCTTACCCAAGCGGCCCGAACCTCAACACAAAGCTGCTGCGGCGTGCGCGCGTTCGGGTTAGCGCTGCGCTCTGCGGGCTGTTCGCAGTGCTCTGTTGGCTGGAGTCCCCTCGCGAGCCTGCGCTGAATGATCGTAAGTCGGTGAAGCACTTCGAGGGCCCAAAGCCGCAGTCCGCGTTGGACGAATTGTATTCCGCGCATCCAGAAGCTCGGCTCGACGCGGTCGTTGCGCAGCAGGGCGCGTTTTTGGTTCGAGCGGCTCAGCTGGAGGTTGCGAGGATCTATTCTGACACCCGCGATCTCCCGCGCCGCGAAGAGATCCTCGCGATTGTAAGGGTCGCGTTTTCGAGCAGGGTCCCCCAAACCGAGCAGAGCCTCGATGCATGGCTCGCGTTCACAGTCGACCGGCCGATGACGAGCGCGCCAAGCAGATGGGAACCACCTCTGCGAATTTTGCCGCAGGCCCACCGGTGGATGCGCGCCTTGAAGCAGGTTCGAGTTCTCACCGGGTCGCTGGACGAGGGAGTCGTTCGAGTCTCACTTTTGCCGCGATGGAAGCAGCGCGCGGAGCGCATCTGCGCGGCGGATTCAACCAAGTCGGCCGATCATTTCGAGCTGCCGATACCGATTCAGATCTCTCTTGCTGCGTGGCGCGTCGGAGCTCGGGTCGGCTTGGAAGAGCAGCTGGTGGGAGGCAAATCGTGCCGGCAGTTCGTCTCGGATCTGCTCGAGATCGTCTACCCGCACGCGAGCCCGATGCGGCCTGCGCACCTCGAGGCGTTCAGCCCCTGGTTGCTTCGAGTCGCAGACAACGACACGTCTCTTGACGAAGGCTTGGAAACGTTAAGCAGGGTCGAGAGGCTGAATCCGAATCTGGACCTCGTCTCGGCGGTGCGGGAATTTCTTCCCAGCTGGTCTTCGCGTCGCGTGTTGCGGCTGTTGGGGGCTGCGTCCCACAACCACTCAATGGAGTTGCTGTATCTCGAGAAAGTTCTGGCACGAACCTCTAACGAGGAGGACGCCACCCAGGCGGGGACCTCAAGCCTGGCTCAGCTCAATCATCTCTACCGATTGATCGATGACTTCTATGGCGGGCGGTGGGCGAGGCCGTACCACTTTCACGGCGCGGCACTGGTGGCGTGCGAGCTGACCGCGCGTGGGTACCCGCGCCTCATCACCACCGTCACCGGAAGCATGTTGGGCGAAATCTACGAGCGGGCAACCTCTTCGGACGGTGAGCTTGATGCAGGCGACATCAGGCTTCACGAAGAAGGCACCCGCTACGGAATCGAGGCTTGCACCGAGGACACAATTTGACTCAGAGAATGAACCTGCTGTCGTGTTTGACACTGCTCGTCGCGGTTCCGGCGCACGCTGAATTCGTTTCGATTGGGGTGCAGGACGAAGCGGGGAACCCCACCCCAGTGCGAATGGAAATCATCGACTCAAAAGGCAAAGGCCACGTTCCAGCTGCGGCGTTGGCAGTGCAGTTCAAGTGCCGCTCAGAACCCGTTCCCAACGAGGCTCCGGGGTGCATCACCGGATTTAGCGTCTCGAACTTCATCGACAACCCCCACACCGGCACCCGGCAATTCTACATCGCCGGGCCCTTCGACATCGACCTGCCTCCAGGGCGCTATGCGCTCGCCGCCTACAAGGGCATCGAATACTCGGTGGAACGAGTGAACTTCGAGGTGACGCCATTCGCCCGCGATCTGGTGTCGGTGCGAATGACGCGGTGGGCAAAGCTGGCCGCGAAGGGGTGGTTCAGCGCCGACGATCACCTGCACATCGAGCGACTCTCACCCGCAGACGATGCCTACGTCGCCACGTTGATCGAGGCTGAGGACATCAACGTCGCGAACCTGCTTCAGCTTGGAAACCAGCAGTCGTTCGATATGGCAACGCAGTTCGCGTTCGGCGATCGCGGCACCTATTCGTCAGGCGATACGCTGATCCTCGCGGGACAAGAGAATCCACGCACCCACCTCTTCGGTCACAGCATGATCCTCGGAGCAGATGAGCCGATCGACCTGCGTGACAGCTACAGCGTCTACGACAATTTCTTCAAGGTCGCGCAGAAGCTCGGGGGATTGAATGGGTACGCGCACTGGGGGCTGGGTGCAGCCGAAAATGGGCTCGCCATCGACGCGCCTCGCAAGCTTCTTTCCTTCATCGAGGTGCTGCAGTTCGAGTACCCCCACTACGACATCTGGTACCAGTTGCTGAACCTGGGGATCCCGATGGCGCCGACCGCAGGCACCGACTTTCCGTGTGGCCCGTGGAGCGTGCCCGGAAGAGAACGCTTCTACACGCGCGTCGAAGGAAAGCTGACCCGCCAATCGTGGCTCGAAGGGGTGCGTCGCGGGCGGACCTTTGTCACCAATGGACCGCTTCTCGAGTTCGAGATCGACGGCGCCCAGATCGGCGATCAGCTCAGCCTCAAGCGCGCAAAGAACGTCGTCATTCGCGGAAAGGTCAGCTTCGATCCTTCTCGCGACAAGATTGATCAGGTGGTGTTGGTGCGAAACGGGATCTCGACGCCGCTGGTGACGAAGCAAACAGCGCCAGGTGTTCTCGAGATCGAAGCCAAGCATTGGCTCAGCGAGTCCGGGTGGTTCGCGTTGAGGGCCAGCGGGACGAAGATTGGGGAAGCCGCACTGGTGGGGCAGGGCCACTCGGACTTCGAGTACGACATCGCAGGCTCATTCGGCGGTGGGGTCTCGATGAAACAGCGCGAGGCGTTTGTAAGGGAAACGAAAGTGCGCCCCTCAGAGGCTCACACCGGTGCAATCTACGTTGACCTCTCGGGCGCTAAGGGAATTTCGCGGCAGCCCCGCTCGCAGGTGATCGCGGTGAACTGGCTGACCAGACTCAAGCTGCTCGAGGTCATGCTTCAAGACGAGAACATCGCCAATTTGCCGCTCAAGTTCGGCGCGCTTCCCAACAGCGATGGCGTCGACCTCGACGATCTGCTTCGCAACCGGCGTCAGCTTCTTGGGCTCATCGACTACGCCAAGAAGTACTTTCATGCGCTCGTCGATGAGCGTGGGGTTACGGGCCCAACCGAAGGACGATGAGCCTAAGGGCCTGAAATCGGATTACCCGGCCGTTCTCGCAGCCGATGCATCGCCGCCAGCTTCGTTCCGCTCCCTGCGGTTTACCCAGCGGTAA
>JANOHG010000113.1:0-2489 GCA_031406375.1 Archangiaceae bacterium
TTACCGCTGGGTAAACCGCAGGGAGCGGAACGAAGCTGGCGGCGATGCATCGGCTGCGAGAACGGCCGGGTAATCCGATCTCAGGCCCTTGGCGCGGCGCGAGCTGGCCCGGCTTTCCGTGAACTGAAACCGGGCAGCTAAACCCGGTGCCGAAGATGGCACCGGGCTCTTACTGATTCTAATTTAATTATACTTAGAGAGGCAGCCGCCGTCGCTGAAGCAGCAATAGCCGAGAGTGGTGTTGCAAGTGGACGTGGGTGCGAACGCGCAATTGTTGCCTACCGCGTCGCAAGAGGGATACAAGAACCCGTGAGTCGTGCCGCCTTCGATGGTGAACCCGTAACATGAGTATGGGTCGGTTCCGCCGCCTGGGCGCGCGACCTTGCCGCTTCCTGGCGTCGGGCATGATGCTTGGCAGCGATTGAACTGGTTGTTTGGATCTGCGTTCAAATCAATACAAACTCCGTTCGGGCCGCAGGCGGTCTGGCGAGTCGCGCCGAAGCTGCATCTCGCCATGCAGTACCCTCCGGCGTACTCTGTTTGCTGAATTCCACCGTCAGATGCGGCAAACATCTGTGGATAGCAAAGCGCCAGCGCAGGGTGGGGCGGCCCCGAGCACGCGGCAGTAGAAGTACAGGCGTAGCCGAGTTTGTTCGGTGGCGTGCCAGCATCGAGCTGGGGCGGAGGATTGATCCAGCAATTGCCCGGCTGGGCAGCAGTCCCAAAGCAACGAAACCCTGCGCGGCACGTCGATTGCGAGCCGCTGGCAGCGCAGTCCGCGAGACAAATCGACTCGTACTCGCCGTAGAGGTCGAGGCCCCAGTCCTCGCTGCATGCCGTTCCAGTTCCAGGGCAGTTGCCCTTGCCGACCCCGACACAGTTCAACGTGCAGTACCCGCCAGCGTACGTACCATCCGCTCGGGTTGTCGTTTGTTTGCACTTTGCACCTGCGCCTAGACCTGCGCAGTCCGTGCTGTTCAGACACGCAGAGCCGATCGCAGCGACCGGGGCTGCACAAACACCGGATGTACACGTTTGTCCGCCAAGGCACGCAGCGCAAGCGTTTCCATTCGTTCCACACGACCCGTTGCCCTGGCCGGCGGGCAGTTGGCAGGTGTTGGCCGTCGTGCAGCAACCGCTTGCACAGTTGGCAGCACTACAAACCACTCCAGTACCACCACCGGTTCCAGTACCACCGCCGGAGCTGCCTGCCACGCACGCGTGGGTGGCCGCATCACAGGTCTGCGCGGCGGTGCAAACGCCACACGCCTTACCGCCGGCTCCGCATGAAGCGGATGCGGCGCCGGTTTGACACTTGTCGGTCGAATCGCAGCAACCGTTACAGTTGGAAGGAGAACACTTCGCGGCAGCAGGGCTGCATGCAGACGCGAACAGGATGACGACGCCCACCGCGAAACCCGCGATGAGGTGGCGAATTTGTTTCATTGTTTGTGAACCCCAAGGTGATCGACAGAGCGTAAGGGTTCGTATCCGAAAGGCTCGCGCCGTTTCAACCTCGGTTCTTAATGAGTAGAAAGGGTTGTTTCATTCTCTGCACTCGACTCGAATGCCCTCGTGACGGAACTCGCAGTGAGGGCAGATGGCCTGGTGAAACGGTTTGGAAGTCTCACCGCAGTCGACCGCTTGATGATGTCGATTCCCCGAGGTGCGTTCTACGCGTTCCTCGGGCCCAATGGCGCTGGCAAGTCGACGACCATCTCGCTGCTGACGGGTATTTATGCGCCCGACGCAGGCGTGATGAAAATCCTCGGCGTCGACGCGATCTCCAACCCGCTCGCGGTCAAGAGCCGCATCGGAGTGGTGCCGGAAGAGCTCTCATTGTTCGAGCGGCTGACCGCGCGACAATACCTCACGTTCTGCGGCCGGATGCATGGCCTGTCGGGCGATGAAGCCAGCGCACGTGGCGAAGAGTTGCTGCTGTTGACCGAGCTGTCCTTCAAGGCCGACGCCTTGGTGTCCGAGTACTCGAAGGGAATGCGGCGACGGTTGGCGATCGCAGCCGCGTTGATTCATGCGCCCGAGTTGGTGTTCCTCGATGAGCCGTTCGAAGGCATCGACGTGCTGGCGGCCGGCGTCATTCGCGAGCTGCTCTCGGACTTGTCGCGGCGTCAGGTGACGCTGCTGCTGACGACGCACGTGCTCGAGATCGCCGAACGGCTCGCGACCCACGCGGGAATTATCAAGGCAGGACGACTCATCGATGAAGGCAGCGTCGAGGAGCTCAAGGCGCGACACCAGTCCGAGCACCTCGAAGGCGTCTTTGAGAAGCTGATTGGCGTGCCGGTCGCGCGAGACACCCGCCTCTCGTTCTACAGCGGGGCGCCGCCCTAGTAGCTCCGCACAGTGATGATGACCGGTTGAGGCCCCAACGTTCATCCCTAGTGGGAGCGGCACCAACCGGTCATCCCGAGCGTAGCGCCATGGGCGCGAAGTCGAGGGAGTCGCTCGCCAGCGTGTCAGCCCGCCCG
>JANOHG010000114.1:0-2495 GCA_031406375.1 Archangiaceae bacterium
CCAGAAGAAGGTGAAGGATAAGAAAATCACTTCGGTCGCCATCAAGGGCAACGTCTACCAGGGGAGTTTTTCGGATACGAACGAGAAGTTTCGTTCAACCGGCCCGATTGCCGATGCGTCGATTCTCAAGGATCTCAAAGAAGACAACGTGGACGTGAAGTTCGAGAACGCCGAACAGAACAGCATCTGGCTGACGATTTTGAGCCAATGGATGCCGGTCGTATTCCTGTTCTTGTTCTTCATCTTTTTCATGCGCCAGCTGCAGGGCAGCGGCGGCAAGGCGATGACGTTCGGAAAGTCGAAAGCAAAGCTGCTCTCAGAGAGCCACAACAAGGTCACCTTTGCAGACGTCGCGGGAATCGACGAGTGCAAGGAAGAGCTAGAAGAGATCATCGCCTTCCTCAAGGATCCGAAGAAGTTCACCAAGCTTGGCGGTCGTATTCCGAAGGGTGTGTTGATGATGGGGCCCCCGGGCACGGGCAAAACCTTGCTCGCACGCGCGGTCGCAGGCGAAGCAGGGGTTCCGTTCTTCAGCATCTCGGGTTCTGACTTCGTAGAAATGTTCGTCGGCGTTGGCGCGAGCCGCGTGCGCGATTTGTTCGAACAGGGAAAGAAGAATGCGCCCTGCATCATCTTCATCGACGAGATCGACGCAGTGGGCCGTCACCGTGGCGCAGGTCTGGGTGGTGGTCATGATGAGCGTGAGCAGACTTTGAATCAGCTGCTCGTCGAGATGGATGGCTTCGAGTCGAACGAAGGCGTGATCCTGATGGCGGCCACCAACCGTCCTGATGTGCTCGATCCCGCGCTTCAGCGACCGGGTCGCTTCGATCGTCGCATCGTCGTTCCGCGGCCGGACTTGAAGGGTCGTCTTGGCGTGCTCAAGGTTCACACCCGTCGCGTTCCACTGGGAGCTGATGTCGAGCTCGAAGTCATCGCCCGTGGCACGCCCGGTATGACCGGGGCTGACCTCGAGAATCTGGTCAACGAGGCGGCGCTGTATGCGGCCCGTTCGAACAAAGAGAAGGTCGATCTGCGCGACTTCGAATCTGCCAAGGACAAGGTGTTCATGGGTCCGGAACGGAAATCGATGATCATGACCGAGAAGGAGAAACGGAACACTGCTGTCCACGAAGCGGGCCATGCGCTGGTTGGCAAGCTGCTTCCGGGCTGCGATCCCGTTCACAAGGTCACCATTATTCCGCGAGGGCAGGCGCTGGGTCTTACCTGGTCGTTGCCGGTCGAGGATCAGCTCAACAGCTACAAGAAGCAGCTGATGGATGACTTGTGCATGCTGCTGGGTGGGCGAATTGCCGAAGAGCTGACCTTTGGTGAGATGAGTTCGGGAGCGTCCAACGACATTGAGCGAGCGACCAACATGGCTCGGGCGATGGTGTGTCGCTGGGGGATGAGCGAAAAGCTCGGCCCGTTGACCTTCGGTAACGCGCAGGGCGAGGTGTTTCTGGGGCGCGACTTTGCGAGCAAACCCGACTACTCGGAAGACACCGCGAAGCAAATCGACGCAGAAGTTCGCGGCATCGTGATGGGGTCGTACGAGCGGGCGAAAAAGATTCTGGTTGAGAATTCTGAGCCCCTGAAGCGAATCGCAGATGCGCTGATAGAGTACGAGACGCTCGATGGTCCCGACCTCGACATGTTGATTCAGGGCACGACCATGACGCGTGAGAAACCTGCGGCACGCGTGACGCCACCGCCCAAGGCCGACGAGAAGAAGAACCGCCGGATCCTAGACGCGCTTGAAGGCTTGCCCGGAAAGTTGGAGCCCGAAAAGGCATAGCCGCAGCCCAGTCGTTTCCAATGCGTGCGGGCCTCGTTGACCGATGTTCTGGTTCACGAGGCCCGTTTCGTTTTTTTGACCGCGCGACGCTCGGGGTCGCGCGGATGCTCAGGCGACTTAAGGAGGTTCGATGAAGGCCCAAGACATCGGCTCTAGAACGAAGAGGAACAATGGGAGCCGTTGTGGGAGCAGGAATCATGATCGCCCAGTAGGCCCCGTGCCGCGCGAACGCCTAATGGTTATAGGTGCCGCGCGAACGCCTAATGGCTATAGGTGCCGCGCAAACGCCTACTGATTATAGGTGCGGCGGCGTCGCGTCCGCTGCCCCAACCCGCGCCAAGGAACCCTGATGAAGTCTGGCAAGTTGCGCAGCGAAATGCGATCTGTCGCGGAAATCGATGACCTCACCCGCGGGGCTATGTGGAGCTTGTTCGAGCGCTACTACGCAGAGGTGAAGCGCTCGACCTTTGAGGCGGATCTCGCGAAGAAAACCCACGCCATCTTACTATTCGATGCCGGCGATCAGAGCTTACAGGGCTTTTCCAACGTCCAAGTCTATCGACGCAGGGTCCAAGAGCGCTGGGTGCAGGTCGTGTTCTCAGGGGATACGATCATCGACCGAACGTATTGGGGGCAGGGCGTCGTGCAGAATGCCTATGCCGCATTGTTCGTGAGGCTGAAGGTTTCCCGTCCTTTC
>JANOHG010000145.1:0-1820 GCA_031406375.1 Archangiaceae bacterium
TGTTCTTGCTCAACCTCGGACAGCGGTTGAAACAGCTCGACCCGGTTGAGCGCCTGGCGGCGGCGCTGCAATTCCTTCTTCAGCTTCTCTTCAGCGCGAACCGAAGATTCTTCGGTGAGGAAGACTGCGTGCGCAGGAATCGACAGCCGCATTCCATGTCGCTGAAGTGCGAAATACACCAGCGTGCGCACCTCGCTGTCGGTGGGATCATCGACGGCCAGGTCGTTGAGCATGTAGCGCACCGCGTACTTCCCATAGCTCTCGGCCAGCTCGATGAGGACGCAATTGGGAGCAGGCTCATGCGCCACCCGCTCGAGCTTGGCCGAGCGCACTGCTCGGGTGACATGCTCGATCACGTCGGAAGGTTGAAAGCGGTAGTCGACATTGAAATACACCCACCGCCGCAGCAGCCTGGGCGAGCCATGCCGGCGGCCGAGCACTTCCACCTGGGCCTTCATCAACACGCTGTTGGGGATCAGCACGGTTTCCCAGTCGCGCGTCTCGACCGCAGTATATCGCCAGCGAACCTCGATCACCTTTCCGACGGTGTCCCCGACCCGAATCCAGTCGCCTGGCTCGATCGAGTTGTCGACCTGCAGCGCGAGTCCTCCTGCCACGTTGCTGATCACGTCCTGCAAAGAGAATCCGATCACGGCTGTGCCCACCGCCGACGTCGCGATCAACCCAGAGAGGTTCACCCCCGAGTTCGACAAGATGGTGACGGTGGTGATCACCGAAGCGATCGCGACCAGCACATCCTGAAGGATCCGCGGCACGTGAAGGCGCGCGCGTGGCAGCAACCCAGCGAACAACAGCGCGGCGACCATGCCGACGGTCGCGACCCCAGCCAACGCAGCGGCAGGCGTGCGGAAGTCGGCATACAGCGGTGAGCCATAGGCGTGGAGCGCCGCGGCGATCACCAGACAGACCAGATGGGTGGCAAAAAAGAAGCCCAAGGCCTTGAAACGAACTTCCTGCTTCTTCGCCAATAGCTTGACGATCAGAAAGGTGACCAGGAAAAGCGCCGACAAGTAAAGCGTCCGCCCCTGGTGGGCCTCTTCCAGCAGCGCATCCGAGAAACGCATCGCGTCCGACCTTACCGTGTACGCTGGGCTACGCCATGAGACACCTCGAGCTCACAAAAAAGAACAAGGTCGCAAGCTTTCGCAAGCTCGCAATCGGAACCTGGAAGACCACCTACGATCCGACGGTTTACGGAACGCTGACCGTCCGAATGGACAAGGCGATGGACTACATCGAGAAGTTCCGTCAGGTGACCGGCAAACGGCTCACCGTCACTCAGTTGGTGACCAAGGCGTGCGCCGAAGCGCTGAAGCGCTGCCCTGATGCGAACGCGATCCTCCGCTTCAACAAGATCTACCTGCGCAAGCACATCAACATCTCGGTGCTGGTCGTGCAAACCGACGAAGGCGTCGGAAAGGTGGACCTCACCGCGGCGAAAATCGAAGACGCCGATCAGAAAACCCTGCTGCAGATCGTCGACGAGATGAGCGCCACGGTCGAGAAGGTGCGCACGCGCAAAGACATCGCGTTGGAAAAAGGCAAGAGCACGGTTCAACTGATCCCGTTCATGCTGATGAACCTGTTCCTGCGGCTGATTGGCTTGTTGATGTACACCTTCAACATCGACCTCAGCTTCGCTGGCATGCCACGCGACGCATTCGGATCACTCACCGTCACCAACGTCGGATCTTTAGGGCTCGAGACCGCGTATGTGCCGTTGGTTCCCTACACCCACGTTCCGATCTTCGTCGCGCCAGGAATGGTCAAAGATGTCCCTGTGGTCGAAGACGGTAAGG
>JANOHG010000152.1:0-7128 GCA_031406375.1 Archangiaceae bacterium
CGTCGTTCGCTAGAGAGCTGTTGGTGTTGTCAGAGACGGTTCCGCTCGAGGCGCAGGGCGAGGTGATTGATGACGGCGACGCGGAGGCGGTGACCCTGTGCACCGTTCATCAGGCGAAGGGCCTCGAGTGGCCGGTGGTCGTATTGCCCGAGTTGTTTGCCAAGCGACCCCCTGACACCGACGCGCTGCGCTTCGACCGCGATCAAGGCCTCTCGTTGCGGCCGCCCGATGCAGACGATGGGCGACTGAAGTCGGATCGCCACACCCGCCTGGGAGACGAACGCGAGTCGCGCAGCAAAGCCGAGCAGCGCCGCCTGTTCTATGTGGCGATGACCCGCGCGCGCGACAAGGTTGTGCTGGGGCTCGCCGCACCGAAGGATCCCGATTTCGCCGAGCTTTCGAACGCGGCGATTTCTCCCGCGCTGGCGTTGCTGGATCCAAACGCGCCTGCGCCGAAGAGGAATGAACATGTCGAAGAGCTGGATCCTTCGACGCTCGGCGTGCCTGCACCGAAGGCGCTGCCAGAGGTTCCGGTAGACGCGGAAACACAGGTGCAGGCCATCGTCGATCGCGTGCTCAACGCTCGGCCGCCGCGGCCGAAGGTTGCGAGTCTGCCGGTGACCCAACTGCAAGACTTCGCGCTCTGCCCGCGCAGGTACCGCTTCGCGCACCTCGTCGGTCTGGCAGAACGACCGATCGCGTTCACCTGGTCTGCCGACCCGGGTGAACACGAAGACCGTTCAGTGGATCCACGGTTGCGGGGCGTGGCGGCGCACAAGCTGCTCGAGCTGACGCCGCTCGACGTCGTCGGCACTCCGAAGCTGCGCGATCGCCTGAACGACATCGCGGTGGCTGAAGGGCTCGCGGCGCACCTTGGCATCGTCGAGTGGGTCGAGCGCTTCTGGGCGACCGGGTTTGGGCTGCAGCTGAAGGCGGTGGGGCCGCAGCGCGTTCACCGCGAGCTGCCGTTTATGCTGCGGCTGGATGACGGCAAAGGCTTCAGCCTCATGCTGCGGGGGCAGATCGACTTGCTCGTCGAACAGGCCGACGGCAGCGCCCAGGTGGTCGACTACAAGACGGCGACGCGACCGCCCGAAGGGTTGGCTCCCTATGCGTTTCAGCTGGGCTGCTACGCGCTGGCGGCAACGAAGTTCGTCACGCCCGCCACCGCGGTTCAGACGGGGATAAGCTTCCTGCGCGACGAGGACCCAAGCCCGATGTTCCAGACGGTGCCCGCCGGGCTCGAGGCCACGTTGGCGGGGCAGGCGAAGGCGCTCGTTCAGGCGCAGCTCGATGGCCAATGGGCTGGGCTTCCGAGGCAGCGGTGCGAAGCGATTGGGTGCGGTTACATCTACCGTTGCCATGGCACTTCGTTCCCTGCTCGAAACCCGGTATGAGCCAATCCACATGCCGAACGTCGTCGTCGTAGGAGCCCAATGGGGCGATGAAGGGAAGGGGAAGGTCGTTGACCTTCTCACCGAGCACGCGCAGGTCGTGGTTCGTTTCCAGGGTGGCAACAATGCAGGTCACACGCTCGTTGTCGGTGGGGTGAAGACCGTTCTTCACCTCATCCCTTCGGGGATCCTGCATCAGGGCAAGACCTGTGTCATTGGCAACGGCACCGTCATCGACCCCGCCGTACTGCTGAAAGAGATCGATGCGTTGCGCGCGCGTGGGTACCTCGCTGACCCGGTGCAGCTGATGATTTCGGATCATGCGCACGTCATCTTTCCTTGGCACAAGCACCTCGACATCCTTCGCGAGAAGCGCCGCGGAGCGACCGCGATTGGAACCACCGGCCGCGGCATCGGGCCTGCCTATGAAGACAAGGTTGCCCGCAACGGAATCCGGGTGCGCGATCTGCTCAACGAGACCCGACTTCGGCGCCGGGTGAAAGAACGTCTGGCCGCGGTCGGCGACGAGCTTGGCATGCTCGCTCGATTGGCGAAGGCAGAAGAGCCGCTGTTGTCGGAAGACGAGATCGTGAAGGAGTACACCGCGCATGGAGATCGCCTGCGCGACTTCGTCGGCGATGGCTCGCTGTTTCTGGCTGAAAAGGTGCGCAAGGGCGCCCGGATTCTCTTCGAAGGTGCGCAGGGCACGTTGCTCGATGTTGATCACGGCACCTACCCCTACGTCACCAGCAGCAACACCGTCGCTGGCCAGGCCGCGGTCGGCAGTGGGCTGGGACCCACGGTGCTGGATCGGGTGATGGGAATCACCAAGGCGTACACCACCCGCGTTGGAGGGGGTCCGTTTCCCACCGAGCTCGAAGATGCATTGGGCGAGCGGCTTCGGAAAATTGGCGACGAATTCGGTGCCACCACCGGCCGGCCGCGGCGGTGTGGTTGGCTTGACGTGGTCGTCCTCCGGTACGCCGTACGCGTCAACGGACTATGGGGGCTCGCGCTCACCAAGCTCGATGTGCTCAGTGGTCTTCAGAGCCTGAAAATCTGCACCGGCTACCTGCTCGACGGAAAAGAGGTTACCGAGCTGCCCGGAGATCTCGAGGATCTCGAGCGGGTGAAGCCCATCTACGAGGAGCTCGCGGGTTGGGACGATCGCCTCGCCACGGCGCGTACCCTCGAGGATCTTCCCGAAGCGGCGCGGAAGTACGTGCGCCGCGTCGAAGAGCTCTGTGGCGTACCTGTCGTCTGCATCTCGGTCGGCGCTGAGCGCGGAGAGACGATTCTTCTGCAGAATCCTTTCCGTTCTTAGTCTCAAACGAACGGGCGTGTCGGCCGGGGCGAGGGAAAGTACCGAGCGCCGGTGGCAGCTGGCGCTCAGCCCAGACTCGATCGTCAGATTTCGATTGGTTAGTTGCAGTACCCCGCGTCGCCACATTGCTGGCCATTGGGGCAAGCGGCGAGTCCACCCCCGCTGCAGGTGGGGCGGCAATAGCCGGTGCCGCCTGCGGCAATGCCGACGCACACGTAGCCCAAGCGGCACGTCGACTGCCCACTTCCGGGCGACGCGCAGCTGGCGCGACAGCTGCTTTGCGCGGAACCGAATACGGTTTCGGTGACGCATTCACCGGTCGCGCATGGGCTCATCGCCCCGCACTGCGCAGTGCACAATCCTCCAGGGAAGCCCGTAGGATTCTCAGGCAGGCAGAACGCATTCTGCGGCGGTCGGCACTGCGCCGACGAAGTGCAAGGCCCGCCAATCGCAACTCCACCATCCTGGAAACCGGCGTCGCTCACCGCGCACACGCCCGCGGAGCACGAAGTGCCTCCACCGCACTGCACGCAAGCGGCGCCGCCCGTACCGCAGGCAAAAGAAGTCTGCATGGTGAAGCACTGGCTCTGAAAGCAGCATCCGGTGGCACACGTCGTCACATCACAGACTTGAACCGAGCACGCTCCGTTGATGCAGTTTTGGCCCATTGGGCACGTCGAGCACGCCAAGCCTCCTTTGCCGCAGGCGAGGGCCGTCTGATTTTCAGCGGTGGCGCAGAAGTTTTGGGCGCAGCAACCACTGCAGGTCGTCGGGCTGCAGGTTCCCGCCATGCACTGGCCGCTGATGCACTGTTGTCCGGCACCGCAGGTTGCGCACGCCGCGGCGTTGCTTCCGCACGCAGTGGGCGAGTCGCCGACCTGGCAACCCAAGAAATTCGTACAGCCGCAGCCCGCATCGACAGCCATCCCGCCTCCACGCCCACCTGCTCCGCCCGCCGAGCCACCGCCATTTCCTCCTCCCGGCGCTCCGCCGGTGCCGCCGCCGACTGCCCCGCTGTCTGACTGGCCGCCGCCCGAGCCACCCGCACCACCATCAACTGTGCAGCCACCGTCGCGGCAGGGTTGCTCAGGAACCGCGGAAAGACATCCAACAGTCGATACCGCACCAACGAGGGCGACAAAGAATCGAACGGTCATCGAGAATCCCCGAGCAAAGAAGGGCCCGGCCGAACCCTCGCAGGTCAAGTACCACAGCGCGCTCTCAAAACCCAAAACCGCCGCTGGGTCACTGCGCTCGCATCGCCTCGGTGTAATCGATCGTCTGCAGCACTTTCTGAACTTCCGGTGAGCGCGTCAGGATGAACTCGACGGGTGGACCTTTGCCCGCGATGTCGACGCTGTTCATCTGCAGTACCGCCTTGAGCTCGACCACCGTCTGAGTGTCACCTTCGTTCACCGTCGCCGATTTCCAACCGTCGGTCGTGCGCGCACTGGCGAGCACGAGTGAGCGATTGCCTGGAGTACCGCTGACCCGCACTGTCACGCCCACTGTTCCCTTGAAGTGCGCTTCGTAGAACGCGCGCACTTTCTCGAACCGCATCGGAAGCCGGAAGGATGTCTGCCCGTAGGTGACGGCGATCGGCTTTCCATCGACGGCGGGAAGAGGGAAGGGTGCAGCGGACATCCAGACAGCCAAGAGCGAAGCAAGCATTCCGCCAGCCTACTTCTTCTTCCTGCGGAGCTCCTGCAGCTCGATTCCAAGGACCCGGGTCTTTTGATCCAACTCGGACACTTGCTGCTCGAGCATCTCTTTTCGCGTCTCGAGCTCGGTGAGCACGGTCTGGCTCTTTGCGTATTCGCTGGCGACGTTGCGCAGCCGCGCCATCACCTCATCGTTCGCCTTCAGGGCGTTTGCGGTGCGCAGCCGTTCGTCATTGAGGCGCGATCGGGCGATCGCGAAGATTCCGAACGCAACGCAAAGGGCGACGCCAAGCAGTAACCACGGCAAGGGTGCACCTCGGCGCAGCAGCTTGACAAGATTAGACTGGCTCTTTGCGGTCACCATCGGCACGGCCAGCATACTTATACGAGCGGCAGTTGCACCGACTTCGCTGGCTCGAGACAGCGCGGATCATCCACCGCGACCTTGTTGACGGCTTGCGAGACCTCGAGCGCCGTCATCGCCTCGCCGTTCCACGGCTTGAGAAGGTCGATCGCGTGGGCGTCATCGGTGAGCCAGGTGTGGCGATTTGCGGGCGCGATCACCACCGGCATTCGCTGGTGAATCGCGCGAATGAAGTCGTTGGCCTGGGTGGTGACGATGCTGAAGCTGATGACTTCGAGCCCGGCTGGACTTCGCCAGGTGTCCCAGAGTCCGGCCAGGCAGAACGGGCGATGCGATTGGAGCGTGATGTGAAGGGGTTGCTTCAGCTTCCCCACCTGCTTCCATTCGTAGAACCCGTCGATGGGTACCAGAGCGCGGCGTCGGGCGAAGGCGTCTTTGAAGATGCCCTTCTGCTTGAGCGTTTCTGAGCGGGCGTTGAAGGTGTGGCTGATCTTCCGCAGCTCTTGGGTCCAGTTGGGGATCAGGCCCCACCGCGCAATCGTCAGCGCTTTGGGGTTGAGCGCGGTGATGATCGGCGCGTCCTGCGTGGGAGCGATGTTGAAGCGCGCTTGGATGTCGGGGACCCTGTCCAGCTCAAGCGCAGCCTGAAGCTCGAGCGGGTTGGTCTTGAGCGAGTATCGGCCGCACATCGTGTATTTCTAGCGGCCCGCGCTGGACGACGCATCTGCAACGAGTAAATCGGCGCGATGCGTCTGGCGCGCTGGCTCTACCTGCGGGCACTGGCAATCGTCGTCCTGGTGGCGGTCGGCAGCCTATGGATGCAGCTCGACGGGCTGATCGGCTCGAACGGAACCTGGCCCGCGGCGGCTCAGATGAAGCAGCTGCACCAGGCGTCGGGGCTCTCGTTCTTCGATGTGCCAACGCTGGCGTGGATCTCGGTGAGCGACGGTTTTCTGCATGCGCTCTGCGCCGCGAGCGTCGTGCTTGCGCTGCTGCTGCTGGCAGGTCTGTGGCCGCGCGGGGTGCTCGCACTGCTGTGGCTCGCGTGGATGTCGCTGGTTCACGTCGGAGGCCCGTTTCTCTCGTTTCAGTGGGACATGCTGTTGATAGAGACGCTGTTCTTTTCGATCTTCTTCGCTGCGGCGGGGATCCGGCCGACGCTCGCCACCGAGCGCGAGCCGCCTGGCTGGGCGCGCTTCATCCTTCAGTTTCTCGCCTTCAAGCTCACCTTCTCGTCCGGAATTGTGAAGCTTTCGAGCGGAGATCCCTCGTGGAAAGACCTCACCGCGCTCGGCTATCACTACTGGACGCAGCCGCTTCCGGCGTGGACCAGCTACGTCGCTCATCAGTGGCCGATGTTCATCCACCAGGTCAGTTGCCTGGTGATGTTCATCTGCGAGCTGCCGCTGGCGGCGCTCGCGCTGGGAACTCGCAAGCCGCGACTCATCGCCGCGGGTGGGCTGTTCGCGCTTCAGGTCGCGCTCACCGCCGCGGGCAACTACAGCTACTTCAACCTCCTTTCCGCGGTGCTCTGTCTGCCGCTGCTCGACGATGCCGCGCTCAGAGCTCTGGCGCCGCGATGGAAATGGCCGTTGCTGTCACCGCCGCCCCACTTTGCTCGGCGCTGGGTGTGGCGCGCAGGAATCGGCCTGGCCACCTTCTATGCACTGGTCAGCGCGCTGGTATTCCTCCGTGGCGCGAATGGCGTGCTCGACGCGCTCTACCCATTCAGCACCATCAACCGGTACGGCGCGTTCGCGGTGATGACCAAGTCGCGCCCCGAGATCATCCTTGAAGGCAGTCGCGATGGTGAGACGTGGACGCCGTGGGAATTCAAGTACAAGCCGGGTCGGCTTGACGTTCGCCCCGGCTTCATCGCGCCCTACCAGCCTCGACTCGATTGGCAGATGTGGTTCGCCGCGCTCGGCAACTGCCAGAGCAACCCGTGGATCCTATCGCTGCAGTGGAAGCTGCTTCAGGGCTCAGCGCCGGTGCGTGGGCTGCTCGCGACGGATCCGTTTGGCGACGCGCCGCCGAAGTACATTCGTTCGATTGTCTGGGATTACCGGTTTGCGCCGCTCGAGCTCAAAGGGGTTTGGTGGGCGCGCGAGAATCCCCGCCCCTATTGCCCAGCGCTGTTGCTCGACGAAAACGGTCAGCTCGCCGCGATGCCGAACTGACGAACGAAGTGTTGCTCCAAACCTGCCGCACTTCTGCACTCAGAGCGCCAATTGACACACAGCCAATGCCTGCAGGTGACTGCCTGCCGCCGATGCCCTCGCTCTAAGGAGGCATTCCAAGCATACCGAACAGGCCATAAACCATCCATTGGACAACATCGCACCAAATCGAACAATCATAGACTTCAGCTTCTGAAAGTTCTGG
>JANOHG010000163.1:0-5294 GCA_031406375.1 Archangiaceae bacterium
CCGCCCCGACTTCGATCAGGGCGCATACCCTCCCCTATTGGAGGCTTCGCCGCCACGCTGCATCGCCGCACGATCAAGAGGCTCGGCTTCGAGCTCGATGGAGATCCGCAGTGAAGACATTGATAGTGGGCGCAGGGCCAGGTGGGCTCGCAGCGGCCCTAAACCTTGCCAGCCTCGGCCTAAAGGTCACCGTCGTCGAAAAGGAAGCGATTCCAGGAGGGCGGATGCGCGGCCTGCGTCTGGGCGCGTACGAACTCGACACCGGCCCGACGATCCTTCAACTGCCGCAGGTGCTCGACGCAGTCTTTCGCCGCGCGGGCAAGCGGCTGCAGGATTACGTCACGCTCAAGCCGCTGGATCCGAACACCCGCATCCACTTCTGGGATCGCAGCTGGCTGGATACTTCGTCGGATCCGATGAGAATGCGCGCGTCGCTCGCGCGCCTGAATCCGAAGCACCCCGCAGCGTTCGACCGGTGGGTGGCGCAGGGCAAAGACAAGTACGCGATCACCTACCAGAAGTTCATTTGCACGCATGCCGACTCGCTGGGCTACTACGCGCCTTGGCGGTTGCTCGACACGCTCAGGTTCAAGCCCTGGCAGAGCCTTTACGCCCACCTCGACGAGTTCTTCGACGACGATCGCGTGACCTACGCGCTTAGCTACCCTTCGAAGTACCTCGGCTTGCACCCGACGACGTGCTCCAGCGTCTTTGGCGTGGTGCCGTACCTCGAGCTGCAGTTCGGCGTCTGGCATGTGATGGGCGGCTTCCGCGCGCTCGCGAAGGGCATGCAGAAGTGCGCCGAGGATCTGGGCGTCGTCTTTCGCTTCGAGTCGAAGGTCGCGAAAGTCATCGTCGAGCAAGGGGTCGCGAAAGGGGTCGTGCTCGCCAGCGGCGAACAGCTCAGCGCAGACGCGGTCGTGGTTAACGCAGATCTCCCCTACGCGGCGACCGAATTGATTGACGCCGCGGTGCGTTCGGGCACTCGCCTTTCGGATCAGCGTCTGGCTCGCGCGAAGTACAGCTGCAGCACCTTCATGCTCTACCTCGGGCTGGACACCCGGTTCGATCAGCTGCCGCACCATTTGATCTACCTGTCAGAGAACGCGCGCCGCACCGACGCCGCTGCGCTCGGAGATTACGACGTCGATCTCGAGGATCCTCCGTTCTACGTCTGCAACCCCACCCCCACCGACCCTGCGGGGGCGCCTGACGGCCATTCGACGCTTTACGTGCTGGTGCCAACGCCCAACACGTCGCGGGTGATCGACTGGCAAATCGTCGAGCAACAGCTGATCGCGAAGGTCCCTCAGTGGCTCGAGAAGGTCGGGCTCAGCGGTGTGTCGAAGCACATCCGAGCTCAGCGCGCGTTTACCGCTCAAACCTGGCGCGACGAGTTCAACGTGTTTCGAGGCGCGGTGTTCAACCTCTCACACAACTGGATGCAGCTGGGCCCGATGCGCCCGAAGGTGAAGTCGTCGGACGTCGAAGGGCTGTATTGGGTCGGGGGGGGCACTCACCCCGGAAGCGGTCTGCTGACCATCCTCGAGAGCGCGAACATCGCGGGGGACTACCTGGCGCGCGCGGCAGGTATGCAAGGGCTGCCGCAGTGGCCCTACGTGCCACCGGTTGACGCGCCATTCACAGCAGGGGCAGCAGCAGCTTCAGTTTCGGTTTGACCGCCGCGGAAAGCACGCGCACCCCTACACCTCTGGTTCGTTCGCACACCCAACCCCTACCCACCTGACAGCGTCGGTCCTTACACTCGCCCCGTGCACGGATTCGAGCTGCTGCGCAAAGTTGCCGAAGGATCCGCCGCCGAAGCGTTTCTTGCCAAAGCAGCCGGAAGCAAGCACTCGGTTCTCGTCGAAGTCAGCCGCGCCGAGGTCCTCGAGGACAGGGATCTTTACGGCCGCTTCCTCGATCGCGCGATGGAGCGCCGAGAATTTCACCATCCCCACCTGCTCGAGCGTCACTCTGCAGCCTGCGGGCCCGATGGTCGCGTGTACGTCGCGACCGAAGCCATCGAAGGTGCGACGATCGCTGACCGGCTGTCGTCGGTGGGTCCCTACCAACCGATCGAGGCGGTTCGGTTGGTGATTCCGATTTGCGCCGCGCTCGAGTACCTGCACTGTCGCAGCGTGGTGCACGGCAATCTGTGCCCGAAAAACATCTACCTCACAGGGCCAGAGGATCGCCCGACGCCCAAGCTGCTCGAGATGGGCCTACTTTTGTTTCGCACCAGCACGTTAAAGTCGCCCGCCGCATCGAAGCTGGTCGCAGAGGCGTACCTGTCTCCTGAGCGGGTCGCAGGGCACCGGGCGGACGTGCACAGCGACGTCTACGGTCTGGGCGTTTTGCTGTTCGAGCTCCTCACTGGTCACCCGCCTTTCTCGATTCGATCCCTTCATCAGTCGGCACCGATTCCGGTCTTGCCGCCCGCAGCTGCGCCGTTGGCGGACATCGTCGCACGCTGCCTGGCAAAAGAGCCCACCCGCCGCTTCGGGTCTGCCCGCGAAGTGCAGTTGGCCCTGGAACAGATCAACCTCAAGCGCGACACCCTCGACACCGTCGACATCCAGGTCGGATTCGACGCGATGAAGGTTGGGCCGCCGACCGTCGTCGGCGGCACCGTGAGCCTTCGCGGGCCCAATGCTTCCGAGTCCACCAAGGTGATAGTCGGCAGCTACGAGGTGCTCAGGCCGTTGAGCGAAGGTGGCATGGGGCGTGTCTTCCTCGCGCGCCATCTCAAGCTCGACCGCCTCGTGGCGCTCAAGACGCTTAAGTCGGTTTACGCGTCGGATCCACGCCACCTTCAGCGGTTCGTTCAGGAAGCTCGGGCCGTCAATCGGGTGAAGCATCCCCACCTGGTCGAGATCTTCGACTTCCTCGAGGAAGGGCCAGGGCGGGTCTGCTGCGTGATGGAACCGCTGTTTGGCGAGACACTCAAAGAGCGCGTGAAGAAGGGGCCGCTGCCAATCTCGAAAGCGGTGAACATCATTCGCCAGGCGTGCGGTGCTCTGGCTGCGGTGCACCACGCAGGGGTGATTCACCGAGACCTCAAGCCCGACAATCTTTTTCTCGTCGACTGCGAGGGTGAAGCCGACTTCGTCAAGGTACTCGACTTCGGCATCGCCCAGGTGCTCGACGACGCAGCGTCGCTGCTGACCACGCGCTCGGGCGAAGTGGTGGGAACCCCGGCGTACATGGCGCCCGAGCAGACGATGGGGGGATCCCTCGATGGCCGCGCAGACATCTACGCGCTCGCAACGGTGTTGTACGTCTTGCTCCAAGGGCGCTTCCCGCACGACGCAACCCAGCCCGAGCAGATGCTCGAGCAGAAGATGACCCAAAAGCCTCGCCCTGTTGGACGCACCGCCGCGTCGGGTGAGGCGATTCCGAAGGGGCTGCGCGATGCCGTCGATCGCTGTCTGCAGCGCAATCCAGGCGCGCGGTTCGAGACGATGGACGACATGTCTTCGGCGCTTGAGCCCTACGAGCGCGATTCCAGCCTGCGCGCTCGGCGGTCGACCCGACGGCCAAACAAGTTGTGGACGGCCGCCGCTGTCTGCTCAGCAGCGCTGGCTCTCTGCGCGGCAGGGTGGGTCTGGTCGCTTGAGCCCGCGGCAATCTTAGCTGGGGAACCGAAGTTCACCGTGAGCCCGACGCTGCTCCCAGTTCCAAATGGGCCCGCATGCGTGCCGCTGCCGCTGGCGGTGGTTGTCCCTGCGCCGTCGGTGCCTGAGATGTCGCCGGCTGAGATGTCGCCGGCTGAGATGCTGCCGGCTGAGATGCTGCCAGCTGAGATGTTGCCGGCGAAGGCAGACACGCCTCGGCGGATTCACTCCAAACGCGTGCCGGCCCAGAAGAAAGCGTCGGTGAAGAAGAAGCGCGCTCAGCGCGCCGAATAGCCTGTGGTCGCCATCGTCAACGCCAATGCGCGAGAAGTTACCTCAAGAGCCCGTTTAACCAGACCGCGAGGTTCGCGAGCGCATTTCACATGTAGAGGTCATGCCAACGCTTTTTAGCGGCCGGCGATCGTCACCAACGCCCGCTTCTCAATCTCGGTGCGCATCGCGGCCATCAACCGCCGGGTGCTGTCTTCCATGACCGGCCCCATGATGAACGCAGGGGCTTTGGCGCGGGGTTGACACCGAAGCGCGTAGTTCACCTGAAGTCCCTTCGGGCCCTTGCTCAGCGTCCACTTGCCCTCGAACATCTCGAAATCCTTTCCCAGCGTGTCGACGAACGCGATCTGAGATTGGGCGCTTTCGGTCATTTTCAGCAGCAGTTTCACCGTAGTGCTGAACATCGCGACCTTCCCGATCGCTTGTTGCGCCACCATCGTCACCCCCGTTTTTCGATCGGTGATCACGCTGCTCTTTAGATCCGAAACGAAGCGTGGATGACTGGTGTAGTCGGTGAGCACCAACCAGGCGACTTCGCTGGGTACGGCAACCTCGAAGCTGCCTTCCAGTTGGTAGACTTTGCCCGTGCTTCCGACCACCAGTTGGGTGGCGATACGATACGGTGCCGAAACGAGAAGCAGCGCGGCAAGGGTTCCGAGGAGAGCCATGGTGACTCTCAGTGCATTACGTGGACCACACCATCCTACGAGGGAAGCGCAGCGCAAACACCGCTGCGCCTGGCCTCAGCCGAGGCGTTTGTGTCACGCACTTCGCCGTCGTGACAGCTGCAGGCTCGCCAGTTCGCCCACCGCCGCGATGGCGGCGGCGATTCGGGCAGACCAGGGAAAGCCGCACGACAGGCGAAGACAATGCGCGAAGCGACCCCGCGCAGAGAAGATCTGCCCAGGAGCAATCGCGATCCCCTTTGCCAGTGCACGCGACTGCAGCTCGAGCGTGTTGGACCCCTGCGGCAGTTCGACCCAAACGACGAAGCCGCCCGCAGGAGCGGTGACGCGAGTCCCCGCCGGAAACGAATCGGCGATCGCCTCGCGCACGCGATCCACCTGGCCGCGCAGGGTCGTTCGCAGCCGGCGCAGGTGGCGATCATAGCCGCCGCTGGCCAGGAACTCGGCGACCGCCATCTGCGGCATAGAGGCACTCGCGACGGTGAAGGCGAACTTCAGCTGCTCGACGCGTTCCTGATAGCGGCCAGGCGCGATCCACCCGACGCGGTAGCCTGGGGCGAGCGTCTTCGACACCGAGCCGCAGAAAAGAACCCGACCGTCGCGGTCCCAGGCGCGCGCGGGCCGTGGCCGCGGCGAATCGAACACCAACTCGCCGTACGCGTCGTCTTCAATCAGATCGAGGTCGTACTTCGCGACCAGC
>JANOHG010000187.1:0-4947 GCA_031406375.1 Archangiaceae bacterium
ACTTACCCGTGAGCAGGAATATTCGCTGAGCAAACGTGCGCGGGCGGGTGACGAAGAGGCCCGACGCATTCTCGCGGTCAGCAACCTTCCGTTCGTGGTCGCAGTTGCTCGGAAGTTTGCCAGCCGCGGCGCGCGTCTCGACGATCTGGTTCAGGAAGGCAACGTCGGCCTGATGAAGGCGATTGAGCACTTCGATTCGAAGAAGGACGTTCGCTTTGCCACCTATGCCGTGTGGTGGATTCGGGCGTACATCACCCGCTATTTGAAGGACAACCGCAGTCAGGTGCGTGGGGGTGAGTCCGAGCGTGCGAGCATGAGCGACTTTTCGCTCGACACTCCGATCGAAGAAGATGGCGATTCGACCTGGTTGGATCGGCTCGAGTCGAACGACGAAGCGCCTGACATCACCTACACGCGCCACCAGCGGGACGCCGAAGTGAGCGAGGCGTTGGAGAAGGTGAAGAAGCGCTTGGGCGACCTGGGGTGGGACATCCTTCAGGAGCGATTGACGCAGGACAAGCCGCGCACGCTTGAGGAACTGGGGCAGCGCTGGGGCGTCTCGCGCGAGCGGGTGCGCCAGGTCGAGCTAAAGACGAAACACTTCCTCGCGCGGTACCTGGACCCAATCAATCAAGACGATGAGATGAACGACGCCGACTCGTCTGCCGCTGCCTAGACCAGATCGGAAGTTCGTTCATGGCTGGGCCGCCGCCGATCCGTCCGCGGGGACTGCCGTACTTACCTTTCGCTGAGTTGCAGCGCGGAGCTCCCCTTTCGCGCTGGGCGCGCGTTTTTCTTTGTCGGCATGGTATTAGCCGGCAGATGGTGCGCTTCCTCTTCGTCGCAGTGGTCTTGACCAACACCGCCTTTGCGCAGGCAGAGCCTGATGCGGGCAGCGTGAATGAAGCGCCACCGTCGGTGTCGGCAGGCACCTACAGCGCCCTGCTCGACACCCACTGGGTGACGCGCGACGCCGCTGAGTCTATCAAGCAGCAAGATCTGGCAGTGCACGACGGCTTGAAGGCATTCGGCACCGATTATGAGCTGCTGTGGCGATCGGCGCGGCACAAGTGGTTCCTCGCCGATGGTCAGGACAATGACCATGGGAAGCAGAAGAAGGCGCTGGCGAAAGAAGCCTGGGGTTTGGCGGATCGCGGCCTGAAGGCAAAGCCAGGTGGTGTCGAGGCGCACTATTACAAGGCGCTCGCGATCGGCGCGTATTCCGAAGCGATCGGTATCCTCACCGCACTCGCTGAAGGCGTCGAGAGCCAGTTCGTCGAGAACCTCGAGGTTGCGGTGAAAGCAAACGAAGCCTTTGACCGCGCGGGGCCCCTGCGGGCCAAAGGGCGGTACTACGCACAGCTGCCGTGGCCCAAGCGCGACCGCGAGAAAGCGGTCGAAGTGTTGAACAGGGCGATCAAGTTGAGCCCCGAGCACTCCCGTTCGCACCTGTACCTTGCCGAGGTGCTCTTGCAGGCGGGCAAGCCGAAGGAAGCGCTCACTGCGATTCGCAAAGTCTTCGCGCTGAAGCTGGATTTTGATCCGCCAGAAGGTCGCAGGGTCCTCAATTGGGCCAAACCGATCGCCGAGCAGATTGACGCCGAGCTGAAGTGAAACCATTCGTCCGGGATGAACCATGAACGCAGCCCAAGCCTTGAGTTCCGATGTCGCTGGCACCGAGAAGAACCTGGTCGAGTTGTTGTCGGCTCGCGCGAAGGAAAATCGCGGGCCAGCGGTGCTGCACAAGACGGGCGCTGGATGGGTTGAAATGAGTTGGCCACAGGTGCTGGAGCAGGTGAAGGCACTGTCGGATGCGCTCGTCGGGTGGGGCGTGAAGCCTGGAGACCGGGTGGCGATCTTCGGTGCCACTACCCCGCAGTGGGTGGTGACGGATCTCGCGGTGTCGGCTGCCGGCGCAATCACCGTGCCTATCTACGCGTCGAACACGCCTGACGAGATTAGGTACGTCCTTCAGCACTCGGGCTCGACGCTCTGTTTTGTCGACCACGATCTGCCCGACGCCAAGCAGGCAGGGCGGCTGAGCCGGGTGCGCCAGCGGGTAGCCGAGTGTCCGGCGCTCAAGCAGGTGGTGTTGTTCGAAGGTGCAGCTTCGGCCGAAAAAGAGATCACGCTTGAGGCGCTGCTGCAGAAAGGCGCGGGCGTTTCTGACTTTGATCAGCGGGTGGCGGCCGTGAAGCCCGATGACCTCTGCCATTTCATTTACACCTCGGGCACAACCGGCGACCCGAAGGGCGTGATGCTGAGCCACGGCAACTGGGCCTACGAGGCGCAGACCTGCACCAAGATTGGTCTGATGTTCAGCGCCGATTCGGTGATGCTTTTTTTGCCCCTCGCCCACTCTTTCGCGCAGGTCATCAAGGCGGCGTGGCTCGGAATGGGTTTCAAGCTGGTGTTCGCAGAATCAATCGACAAATTGATCGCCAACCTCGCCGACACCAAGCCGTCGATTTTGCCTGCCGTGCCCCGCGTCTTCGAGAAGGTGTTCAGTGGAGTGCAGTCGAATGCGACGGGGGCTCCAGGCGTGAAGGGCAAGCTGGGGCGGTGGGCTTTCCGACTCTTTGACGAGTACGTCGAGGCCAAACTCGCGGGGAAAACCTACGACTCGCTGGGCTGGTCGTTGGCGAAGAGGCTCGTGTTTTCAAAGGTAAAGGCGGGTCTGAACGAGAAGCTGGGTGGGAAGATGCGCTTGTTCATTTCGGGCGGTGCTCCGCTGTCGAAGAAGATTGCCTACTTCTTCGACCTACTCGGCTTCGAGGTCCTCGAAGGATTCGGGCTTACTGAAACGTCGGCGGCGAGCTGCGTCAACAGGCCGGGCAAGTTCAAGATTGGCACCGTTGGTCAGGCGGTGCCTGGAACCGAGGTGAAGATCGCAAGCGACGGAGAGATCATGATCAAGGGCCCTGGCGTAATGAAGGGCTATTACGGCAACCCGGAAGCAACTGCTGAGGTGTTGGAGAAAGACGGCTGGTTCCATTCGGGTGACATTGGTGAGCTCGATGCTGAGGGCAACCTGCGGATCACGGATCGAAAAAAAGACATCATCGTGACCGCGGGCGGAAAAAACGTCGCTCCGCAGAACCTCGAAAACGTGCTCAAGACCCACCCAATCATCAGCACCGCGATGGTTCATGGGGACAAGCGCCCATATCTGACGGTGCTGATCTGCGTGAACGAAGAGCACGCAAAGAAGTTGCTCGCTGAAAAGGGCACGCCGGTGGGCAGCTACCCAGAGCTCGCAACCCGAGCAGAGATTCGCGAGGCGGTGCAAAAGGCAATCACCCAGGTAAACTCAGAGCAGCCGCCGTACAACACGCTCAAGAAGTTCCACTTGATGGATCACGACTTCACCCAGGAAACGGGCGAGCTGACGCCGACGCTGAAGGTGAAGCGAAAGTTCTGCACCGCCAAGTACATGGCGCAGCTCGATGCCATGTACGACAGCAAGACGGCTGATTGAGCAGGCCGGCTTAAAACCGGAAGCGTTGCGGTTCAGCTTTGCTTGGTGGCGGCTTTTTCCGCGGTGGGAACCGCACCGCCACTGGCTTCGACGATCTTCTTGTCCTTCGCGGCTTCTTCGGGAGTCGGTTCTCCGTCGGCTCCAAAGCCCTTCTTGAAGTTCCGAATGGCGCTGCCCAGTGAAGAGCCCAGCTGGGGCAGACGGGTGGCTCCGAAGAGCAGCAGCAGCACCGCCATGATCAGGAGTATTTCAGTCCACTTCAGGCCCATCATTGGAGCTCCTTCCAGAAAAACTGCGTCGATCATACTGGGCACCAGCGCTGACCGCTACCATCGGCCGAACCGCGTTTCGTCATCCAGTGGTGCCGGTGCCTCCTGGCGCCTTGTCTCCGACGGGCGAAGCGACATGTCGAATCACCGGTTCGAGATGTCTGATTTCCGAGCTTCGGCGTGCCAATTCAATCTGAACCGTCTGGCTTCGCACGGGGTGGCCCTCGACTTCCTCGGGTGGGGCCAGGTAGGTGCCGTCGACGATGAGTTGACGCGCCTTCACGTTGTCCTTGAAGCCGAGGCTGAGCACTTCTTCAAGGATGCGCGCGCGGATCGCGGGATCTTCAACCGGGAACATCACCTCGACGCGGCGCTGAAAGTTTCGCGGCATCCAGTCTGCGCTCGACATCCAAACCTCGGTGTTGGCCCCGGCTCCGAACGCGAAGACGCGCGAGTGTTCGAGGAATCGGTCGATCACGCTGGTGACGCGAATGCGTTCGCTCACGCCGGGCATGCCCGGGCGCAGGCAGCAGATTCCGCGAACGAGCAGCTCGATTTCGACGCCCGCCTGGCTCGCGGCGTAAAGGGCGCGGATGGTGGCAGGGTCGACCAGTGAGTTGAGCTTGCCGGCGATTCGCGCTGGCTCTCCTTTTTTCGCGCGCGTGGCTTCGCGCTCGATGAGCTCGAGCACTTTCGCGTGAAGGTTCATCGGCGCGACGGCCAGGCGCTTCCATGCGGGCGCGGATGAGTAGCCGGTGAGCAAGTTGAACAGCGCAGTGACGTCGTCCGCGATCTCGGGTCGCGCGGTGAAGAGTGACAAATCGGTGTAGTTGCGCGCGGTCTGCGGGTTGTAGTTGCCGGTTCCCAGATGAACGTAGCGGCGAATGCCACCGCCTTCGCGTCGCACCACCATCGTCACTTTGCAGTGGGTCTTCAGACCGATGAGCCCGTAGACGACATGCACCCCGTTCTCTTCCATTCGGCGGGCCCAAGCGATGTTGTTCGCCTCGTCCAGACGCGCTTTGAGCTCGACGAGCACCGCAACCTGCTTGCCGTTCTCGGATGCACGCACCAGCGCGCGGCCGATCGGGCTGTCGCCTCCGGTGGTGCGGTAAAGCGTCTGAACAGCCGGTCATCGACCATCAGCCCGGCCACTGCAATCGCCGACATGCCGGCAAACAGCAGCGCCATCGGCCACAT
>JANOHG010000250.1:0-4319 GCA_031406375.1 Archangiaceae bacterium
GGCACGCAGGTGACGTTGAAATTCACCGTGATCATGGATGATCTCGAGACCATCGAAGGGGTGGGCGAAGTGGTCCGCACCATCGAAAGCGCGCCCAGCGTCCAAGCCGGCATGGGCGTGGTCTTCATCTCTCTCACCGGCTATTCGCGGCGGCTCATCGAGCGCGTTCTCGTGCGACGCTGGTAGGTCACAGCGTGGCCGAATCTTCCTCCTCGTCACTGCGCAGCAGGCTCCGCGAAGCTGCGCGGCCTCTTCGGGACACGCGAATCGGCCGGTTTTCGGTCGATACACTGCGAGCCGCCCGCGGGCTCATTCACAGCTTTCGAGGAGACTCGATCACCCTGCGCGCGGGCAACCTCACCTTCATCACTATTACGTCGCTGCTTCCGCTGTTGGCCGTCGTGCTGGCGTTGTTGCATTGGCTCAAACAACAGCAGTTCGAGCAGATGGTGTTTGGGTTCATTCAGGAGGTGCTCGCTCCTGGCGCGCACCGGGATTCCGACGACTACGTCCGGCAGTTCTTCGCCGCCGCCAGCTCGCGCACGGCCGGCGGCCTGTCGTTTATGGTTCTGTTGTTCTCGTCGGGAATTCTGCTGCGGAGCCTCGACGTTTCTCTCAACGAGGTGTGGGGTGTGCGGCGCAAGCGGCCAATTCTGGTTTCGCTGGGCCTTTACGCAGGGCTTTTGCTCTTCGGACCAACGGCGGTCGGGCTGACGCTTGCCACCACCTCCGGAATGCGGAAGCTCATTCCGGTCACCTTTCCCTTCTACACGCAGCTGCTGGTGCTGGGCAGCGCGCTGTCGGCGGTGATCGTCGTCACGCTGCTCTACAAGCTCGCACCGCATGCTCCAGTTCGCTGGAGGTCTGCGCTTGCGGGAGGGCTCGTCGCTGGGCTTGGCTGGGAAATCGCGCGCAACGCGTACGCTGGAATCGCACGACTGTTCTTGAGCGCGAACCCCGTGTACGGGGCTTTGGGAATCGCACCTCTCTTTCTGATGTGGCTCTATCTCACCTGGTGCCTGGTGCTTTTTGGCGCACGCCTCGCGTACGCGGTCGAGCACGCGGCCTATCGTGGAGTGTTTCTCGATCTGCAGCATCACCCGCGAGCGCGTGAGTTGCTCGGCAGTCGAATTGCTCAGTTGATTGCCCGCGCCTTTCTCGAAAAGCAGAAGCCGCCTACTGCATCAACGCTCGCGCGGAAGTTGGGAGTGCCGGCTCAACTCGTCGGCGAAGTCGTTCATCAGCTCGAAACTGCGTCGCTGCTGAGCCTGAATCGAAAGGGCGAAATAACCCCATCGCGCGATCCCGCCCATTTGACGCTGGCCGACGTATCCGCTGCTGTTGGCGGGGTCGCGATGCTCGTCCGCCGCGATGTCACCGTTTCACACCGCAGCGGCTTCGATGAAGTCGAGAAAATCTTCTCGGTCGGAGATGACGCAAGTGTCGAGAAACTCAGTCAGATTTCGTGGGCGAGCCTTGCTGACGGGTCCCACATCAGCTAAAAGTCGTCTGATTCTTGGAGGTTGCACGATCTGCGGTTAAGATTGCTGCAAAACCCGAGTCGTATCCAACTGTTCGGGGGGTCATGATGCTCAAATCCGATCTGGTCAATGTTTTGGTGACGAAGCGAGGCGTGACGCAGAAGCAAGCGGAAGCCACAATCGAAACCATTTTCGAAGCGATGAAAGAAGCGCTGGTTCGCGGTGAGAACATCGAGATTCGCGGACTTGGTGCCTTTCACGTCAAGCACTATCCAGGGTACCAAGGTCGAAACCCGAAGACGGGCGAGGTCATCCCAGTCAAGCCGAAGCGGGGTCTGTTGTTCCGTGCTGGCAAAGAGCTGAAGGATCGGGTCAACCGCCCTGAAGACTCTGCGGGGGGCACCACCCCGCCGAACGACGGCACCCACAGTTAACCGGTAGCGGGAACCAGACGGCCAACCGGTCGAATCTGAAGGTCCGAGTCGAGTTCGGCGAAGGTGAGCACAGCCACCTCGGGAAACGCTCCTTCGAGCAGTCTGCGCAAAAGCCGACGCACATCGGGTGAAGCAAGGAGGATCGCACGACCGTGTGCTGCGATGCGCTTGACCCCTTCGATGATCGCACGCGCTTCCTGTGGCTCGATCGCCGTTTGCGGCCCCGCATTGCGCAAAGTCTCTTCAATCGCAGGATCGACGAGGAACGCATACAGCGGGCCACCCGGGGCGTATTGGTAGCTGATTTGACGATGCAGCGCCTGGCGGCATTTTTCAGCCAGCGCATTTGCGTCTCCCTCGGTCGAAGGCGCGACCAGCGCATCGAGGATTGCGCGCAGGTTGCGAATGCTCACCTGCTCGTGAAGCAGCTTCTTCAGCACATCCGTCAGCAATGGCAGCGGCACCTTGGCCAAGGCTTCCTTCGCCAGCGCGGGCGATTGCGCTTCGACCGCATCGAGAAGCACCTGCACTTCCTGAACTCCGAGGAATGAGCTCGCCCGCTTTCGCAGCACCTGCGTGACGTGCTCGCAGATCAGTTGTCGCGCGGTGCGGACCTCAACCTGTGCGAGCTCGAGCTGACCTCGCACGGCGGGATCTACAGCCGAGATGCCGCGGCCGGTTGCCGGTTCTGTTGTCGGCTCGACCTCAAATCCGAGAAATCCGATGTCGACGGGTGAAGCGAGCGCGAACACCTTGGTTGGATTCACCGCGCCCCGCCCACACGGAACTTCGTCGATCAGCACCAGGTAAGAGTTCGCAGGAATCGGAACACCCGTGCGAACTCGGATTCCCGGAAGCCGCACACCCAACTCCTGGAAAATGCGCTCGCGCACTTCGGTGAGCTCATCGTGAACGAACTTGCCGTCGTCGTCGGTCGCGAGCCTGCCCAGCTCGGCCGAGAGGTCGAGCATCAGCGGCGATACCCCAATTGCTGACTCTTTCCGCTCGGTCAACTGTGGTGCGTCGGCGCCGGCTGCCGTGCCTGAAATGGTCTGGGCCGCAACCGACGCTTCGCCGCCCTTCTTGAGCCCGTAGCCAATCGTCGCCAAAAAGCCGGCGATTGCGACGAAGGTCAGGTGCGGCATGCCCGGCATTGCCGCCAGCGCGAGGCAGAGCCCTGCGACGACGAACAACGCTTTCCATTGCCCGAAGAACTGCGAGCCGATTTCCGACCCAAGCGACGCTTCCTCGTTTTCGCCCGCCACCCGCGTCACCACCAGACCTGCGGCGACAGCGATACACAGCGAGGGAATCTGAGAAACGAGCCCGTCGCCGATTGAAATCAGCGCGTACGTCGAAGCGGCGTCTGCGACCGTCATTCCGTTCTGCAGGGTTCCGATCGCGATTCCGCCGAGCAGGTTGATGAGGACGATGATCAAGCCAGCAATGACGTCGCCCTTGATGAACTTCATCGCGCCGTCCATCGACCCGAACATCTGTGATTCGCGCTCGAGGTGGCGTCGACGGGTGCGCGCCTGCTCTTGGGTAATGGCGCCTGCTCGAAGGTCGGCGTCGATCGACATCTGCTTGCCCGGCATCGCGTCGAGGGTGAACCGCGCCGACACTTCTGCGACCCGTTCGGCGCCCTTGGTGACGACCAGAAACTGCACCAGGGTGAGGATCGCGAAGATGACGGCTCCGACCACATAGTCGCCGCGCACGACGAACTCGCCGAACGCCTCGATGATTTCTCCTGCATGTCCTTCAGATAGCGCGAGCCGCGTCGACGACACGTTCATCGCGAGTCGAAACAGCGTGGTCAGCAGCAGCAGGGTCGGGAACGCGGCGACCTTCAGTGCATCCTTCGCGTAAAGCGCGGCGACGAGCAGTGACAGCGCAGCCGCGAGGTTGACAGCGATGCCCAGATCGAGCAACCAGGCGGGCAGCGGGACGATCAGCGCCGCGACGATCGCAGCCATCACCACCGCCAACACGATGTCCGAGGATGTCTTCGCCCGCGCCAACACCTTCGAAATGACGTCCAGAATGGGCTTCATGGTGTCTGCCCATCCGGACGGTCTTTCTTTTGGATCGCGACCTTCAGCAGTGCTGCCGCAGCTTGATAGAGCTCTTCGGGGATCTCTTCTCCGACGTCGAAGTGCACCAGACTGCGAGCCAATGGAATGTCCTTAACCACTGGAATTCCGAGGTCTTTTGCTTCCCGTTTGAGCTTCAAGGCGTCCGCCTCCTGGCCTTTGGCCACGATGTAAGGCGCGTCGCATTCCGCTTCGTCGTATCGGAGTGCAACGGCGATATGGGTTGGATTGACGACCACGGCGGTCGCTTTGTGCACCCCACGTGCCGACCCTCCCGCAGCGAGCTGGCGCCCGATCGCCTTTCGTTT
>JANOHG010000266.1:0-3119 GCA_031406375.1 Archangiaceae bacterium
TGGTCGCCGCGGCGGATTGCTCTTTCGATTGCGAGTGCGATTGGGGGCGTCAACATCAGTCCTCCGAGTCCACCAGTTGCCATCCCAGCAACCAACGTCGCGCCCGCCACCAGCATCACGATGGCAAAGGACGTGGGGCCGTCCGGCTCGGTTGGCGCCCACACGCCATCGACACTGGTCTGAGCGACCACCTTCTCGGGGCGAGGGTCCACCATCTTGAAAAACACCGACGTGACCGCAACCGCACCGCCGACGACCAAGGTCAATCCCACCATGAACAGCAGTAGCGGTCGCACCGCGCGCCGCGTTGCCGTTTTCGGCTTCAGGGCCAGGAGAACAAAGAGCACCAGTGGCCCTGCGCAGAATCCGAGTACGGGCCAGGCAATCGAGGCGCGCCCGGTTCCGATGGCAAGGCGCCGGACCACCAAGGCGTACAGAGCGCCGAGAGTGCAAAACGAGATGGCGAGCCACGTCATGACCGACCTCTCGTACCGAGTTGCCTCCCCTTCGGCCACCATGCGTCGGGTCATCGGTCGGGCGTCGTCGGTGAAAGGCTAAAAATGGCCGTGGGAGGTCGCGAGCCCGAGCCCAAGGCTTTCTTCTCGCACCAACAGGCACGCCAGCAGGTCAATGAGTCACGAAAGTCGAATCCGCTCGCCGTGAGTCTCACCGTCTGCGCATCGGCTGGTACGAGCAGCGGCCCGCATTCGACGCTCGGCAGCAGCACGTGCGCGCCATCAATGGTCCAGACCTCGGCGTCGAGAATTCCAGTAGGAGTTGGTTCCAGTCCTCTCGACTTTCGGAAGGCAGAAGGGCTGCTGACTCAGCCCGAAGACCATGACGCCTTCCGTTCAGAGCGGAGACTGCGCGGCCTTCGGAAGTGCGGGGGCCGCTGCTCCGAAGAGCGCTGCTGCGATTCGCGGAAAACTGGGCGGTGGTGCTCATGGTGGTGATGATCGCCGATCTTCCAGCGCCGCCCAAATCCCCATACCGCGCGCCTACTCTACACTTGAGGTAGATCGCCGCAGACTCCTCTCGGCGGTCAGACCCGCTGCCGACCTCTTCGGAGAAGCGAAGCACCCTACGGTGAGCGACAGGAGACGCACATGAAGATTGAGTACGACGATGAAAAACAAGAGGTCTCAATCGACGGCGTTCGATTTGATGGTCGCATTTGGGAGGACGTGAAGTGCGACCAGTGCGGCGGGCCGATCATCTTCTACGAGGACCACGACGCCGACTTCTGTCCGGCCTGCAACGTGTGGAAGAGCAACGGATTGGGTGAACTACCGGCCAAACCTATGCCCCTGACAACCTACAATTTGAAGTAGTCACAAACCCTGTTCGGTTCTTCACGGGCACTATTTCTGCCCGTGGTGGCTTGGGGCGAAGGAAGTTGGGCGGTTCTCGGCCTCGAGCGTGGAGCCCGTTCGCTTCAGGTTGACTGCACGTCCGTGCCAGAGTTCAGCCTCAATTACTCGCCCAGATGAGCGACAAGCACACCCTCGAAGAAAATGTTGCTCGAAGTCGCCGTTCGCCCGGACGACCTGGGGTGCCGGCTCGTTCTGGCGGACTGGCTTATCGAACGAGGAGATGCCCGCGGTGAGTTCATCGCTCTGGAAGCGCGGCGCCCGGCACTTCTTTCCGATTCACTTCAAGACCAACCGCTTCGGAGGCCATGCACGCAGCCCCGCGATTCCCTTCACCCTCGCGAACGAGGCGGTCATTCGCTGCGAAGACGCGCGGCTCGAGGCGCCGCTGGGCCATGGCTCACTCGAAGGCGTCCCGACGTGCAGCGAGCTCGGCCTAACCAACGCGCGCGTTGTCGCGGGAGTGGTTGAGATCACGAACGGTGCGCGGTCGGTCTGCGCGCAGACTTGCGCAGCTGGAATAGCGTCCGGTCGACGCGCTGTTCGGTACTGCATGACCCGATCGAAGCGTGCCGTGCAGTTCGCCCTCGCTGAACGCATCAGTCACCTCGCCCCGCTCGCCTGGGATTCTCTCACCCGCGACGCGAGCGTCTTCATGCGCCGACCGTTTCTCAGCGCGCTCGAAGCCGCCGCTCCGACCAACGTCTCGGCGCGGTACGCGTTGATGTACCTGGACGACGAGCCGGTCGCAGCGCTCCAATTTCAGTTGGTGCGGATCGAAGGCCGATCATCGGTCGCGGCGAACGCTCCAATGAGCGGGATCGCTCAGCTGCTCGATGAACGCGCGCTGGTGCTCGGCAACTTCGCCGGGTGGGGAGAAACCGGGCTCGTCATCAAGGCCGGCGTCGACAGCGCACTCGTCTGGAGCGAAGCGCTTCGGTTGATCGATCGGCTGCGTCGGTTCGAGAAAGCAGAGGGCGCGGTGAACGTCTCGTTCGTCAAAGACGCCGCGACCGAAGAAGACGAGCGCGCGCTGCGACGGCAGGGCTACCAGCGCGCTCCCACCGGCCCCGACATGCAGCTGACGCTCGACCCGGCGTGGAGCTCATTCGACGACTACCTGGCGTGTCTGGCCTCCAAGCGCCGGCGCGCAGTGAAGAAGACGCTCGAAGCCGTCGACGCCGCTGGATATCGCGTCCGACGCCTCAGCCTCGAGGAGCTCGAAGGCCATCAGGCGCGGCTCGACGCGCTCTATGGGCAGGTCTGGGAGGCCGCTGACGTGCACCCGCTGCGGCTGTCGGGGCGGTTCTTCGTCGAGCTTCAGAAGCGCCTCGGAGACGACTGCGTTACCACCGGCATCGAGCGTGAGAGACGGCTCGATGGGTTTGGCGTTTCGCTGCGCAGCGGCGCGACCTGCATCGGCTACTACCTGGGCTTCGACAAGTCGGTTGAGGCGCCGATCTACCAACGGCTGCTGGTCTCGATTCTCGAGCAGGCGTTCACCTGGCGCAGCGCCCAGGTCTCGATGGGCCGCACTGCAGAGGAGACCAAGGCACGCCTCGGGGCGACTGCCGGCCCGCGCGCGCTCTGGGTGAAGCACCGCACACCCCCGCTGAACTGGGCGGTCGGAGCGATCCTTGGCTCTCTTCAGGTGCCCGAGCTGTCGACCCATCGCGTGTTCCGCACCTCAACACCGCAACCGATGGAGGCACGCGATCGATAATCCGGTCCCCCACGAGATGATCAGGG
>JANOHG010000269.1:0-9509 GCA_031406375.1 Archangiaceae bacterium
CGAGCGCGCGATGAGCCGCACCGGCGAACTCTTGTCGGAAACCAACGCGAACAACGCGGCACTTTCGATGAGACCGGCTGCAATCAGCATCGAGGTGCGGATGTCACCCGTTGCCGACGGCTGGCGGGCGGTGCCTTCTAGCGCGGCTCCGGCGAGCTTGCCGATGCCAAGGCCGGCTCCAATGATGGTGAGCCCAGCTCCGATGCCAGCTGCGAGGTATGCGTAAGCGACTGCGTTCATAGTTTCCATAATCTCATTCGGTGATGACTCACTTGAGGGGGAGTCGTGAAGGCCCTTGGGTGCAACCTCCAGCGCGGCAACGACTTCTCCGCGGGGTTCTTTGAAAAATCAGTGATGCCCACCTTCTTCGGCGTGGGCTTCGTGCGCGTGGTGCCCCATCGCGACCCCCATTCCGATGAACAGCGCGGAGAGCAGAGTGAATATGTACGCCTGCACCAGGCCGACGAAGATTTCGAGGAAGTAGATGGCCGTCGCCATCGGCACCGAGATGACCGCCAGTGCCGGGTGGAGCATGAAAATCAACCCGAGCAGGAAGAAGAGCACCATGTGCCCTGCGAGCATGTTGGCGAACAAACGCACAGTCAGTGCGAAGGGCTTGGTGAAGAGCCCGAGAATCTCGACTGGAATCATGATCGGCCACAGCCACATCGGCGTGCCGCCAGTCAGGTGCTTGAGGTAACCCCCGATTCCTGCCGACCGAATCGACGCAACCTGGGTGAGGACGAAGGTGCAAGACGCGAGCGCTGCGGTCACCGCCAGGTTGCCCGTCGCGCTGCCGAGGTTCGGAATCAGCCCCAGCCAGTTCATGGTGAGAATGAAGAAGAAAATGGTGGTGAGAAACGGCGTGTAGCGGGGCGCTTCTTCCTTGCCGATGTTTTTCACGGCGATCTCATCGCGCACGAAGAGCACCAGCACTTCGATGATGTTGGCGCCGACTCCATTCGGAACCAACTTGGCGTGGTCGCGATGCGCGTAGCGGAAGACGAGCACCAACAGCAGCGCCGCGGCGATCCACATCATCAAGATGCTCTTCGTCGGCCTCAGGTCATAACAACCGTTGACGAACCAGGCGCCCAGGCCCGGCGCGGCCGAGAATGCCGCGGGCGACTCGACCTTGCAGGCTCCGGGAGTGCGCTCGAAGACCAGTGGCTCGAAAATCTTACCCAAGTGAATCGTCGGGTTGTGCTCCACGCCCGGCCAGGGAATCTCGAACTCGTAGTCGAGCGAGTCACTGACGTGGTGAATAATGTGAGTCGGAGTGTCCTGGCTGGCGTCGCCACTCGCCCCCGCCCCTGCGGCGATGAAGCACGCCGTTACGAAAAACAATCGCCTCGTCATCGAGTCTGCACCTTGCGAAGGAGGAAATGACGCTTCTGCTCGCTGAGCAGATAGCTGATTTCGAGCCATTGCTGGCCGAAGTAAACGCTGAAGAATCCACAGACGAAGCCAATCGCACCATCGTTCTGGCGCGCGACCAGGTACAGCCCGCCCGTCAGCAACCCGGCGCGCATCGACATCACCAGCGCCAGCGTCTTCATCCCGCTGGTGAGCGCGTCGAGCCCATCGGAAGCCATCGTTCGACGCTTGAGCAGCAGCGCGATCGCACCCGACGCGGCGGCGAGGCCGACGCCAAGCCAAGCGGCATCACGGGAAACATCAGAGGCAGGAACCCAAGCCACCACCAACGCGGCCGTCGCGGCCGCCGCTGCACTCACGCCTGCGTAAAAGGAAAACTGTTTCACTTCTTCTTACCCATTTTGATGACGCCGCTGATGAAGCCCCAAAACCCTGCGAACAACCCCAGCGCCGAGCAGATGATGATGCCGTAGTGCTGCTCCCAACCCATCCACCAGTCCAGAATCCAGCCCGCCAACACGCCGAACAACGCCCCGCCGGTGAGCCTGGAAGTCACTTCCAACCAGGGCCCCGCCTGCCGCATCGATTTCGCCAGCGGCGATAACCCATCGTCTGGGTCAGACAAGGCAGCGCGCCTCTAGCACAGGGGTCCTGGTAGGCAACGGTTCAGTCGCCCCAGGTCAGTGCTTCAGCATCTGGTGTCCAGCAGTTGTTTCAATACCGTGGCTGATGACGAAAAAGGCCACCCCGAAGGGCTCGTCTTTACTGCCCCCAATCACCTCGAACAGCCAGTGCCCCGACTGCGGAGAATCGACGTCGACTGACGACTGAACGAAGAGCACGGTGGCCTTGTCGATGACGAGTTCCCCGATCAGGTTCTTGCCTCGGATGAGGCCAACAATGGCGTGGCCGTCTTCCTCGTCGTGGAATTCCCAATGGTAGTCGTCGAAGTCGAACAGGGTGGCTTCGCCGGTGCCCGCTCGAATGACGCAATTGGGATGTTCCGAAATCCAGCGCCAGAAGCGCTCGAAGGTCAGCGGTGCAGGCTGCGTATCACTCGAGGACATGGAACGGGCTTTACACGAAAACCCTCACTCTGCCTCCCCTTCTTCTGAAGGTCAGCCGATCGGCATCGTTCGTGCTGGGGCTGAACCAGCCCGAATCGACCCAAGGCGAGGCATTGGGCGAGGCAACCGCACGCCTGTGTTTGGCGCAACCGAAGACTCGCTTACTTCGCCTGTTGCGCCTTCGCGGCAGCCTTGCCAGTTCCCAACACCAACTCATCGTCGAGGATGCGCGCAATCGCGTCTGCGTGACTGCGGTACGCTTGGTACTCAACAGACGAAATCCGCTCGCACTTGACCTTCACGTCCTGCTTCACTTCGACGCTCTTCCCGTCGGGCGACAAATTCACCGAGCGCTGGTAGCTCAGGCACGGCGCGTCCACCGCGCCAGCTTGCGGCAGCTTCTTCACCAGCATCCCTTCGGGCAGCGCGATTTCAGTGCGGGTCGCGTACTGGGTGGGTGTGCCGAGCACGAGTGCGTGTCGACGGTTGGCGAGGCTGTACGAGTTCCGAGGGTTCCAGTCGCTGGGAATGCGCACGCGGTAAGTGTCGGCTTCCTTGCGTGCGAACGTCTTCGCCGCGACCTGGGTCTGCAGCACCGCGGGCGCCGTCAGTGACTTCACCTCAATCACTTTCGGGTTCGAGCTGGCCGAGCCGGGAATCAACGCCCCAGAGATCCGCTGCAGAAACTGCGCGGTGGTCTCGGCGTTTCGGGCAGTGCGGCGCAGCGCCGAGCCCGTTCGACCGACGCCGGCCATCGTCAAGGTTCCCGAGGCGGCGCCTTCGTGGTCGAGAATCAGTTTGAGGTCATACGAATCCGAGTTGTGCTCAGGAGACTGAAAGGGAATCTCTCTCCAGGTGTGGGTGTTGTTAATCGGGTCGAACACCAACGCGCGGGTGCCGGTGTCGTCGCTGCGCACCACCGCCAAATCCAACGCGTCGGCCGTCGGGTCGAAGAAGCGCGCCGTGGGAAAGCCCTTCTGTTTCGGCACATAGACAATCGCGTGATTGAACTGCTGCATCGGCACGTCCTGCTCGATGGGGCCGGCGTCGCGCGTTCGCACCAGCGCGAAATGAGCATCCAGCCCGAGCTTGCGGGCGAGGGTGATGAAGAGCACCGCCTTGTCCTTGCAGTCGCCAAACTTTCGCTCGAGCGTCATCGGAGCAGGGTGCGGTTTCACGCCTGCGATGAAGCTCTCGTAGTCCTGCTGGTAACGAATTTCCTGCATCACGTACTCGTGAATCCGGTCAAAGCGCGTCGTCTCATCGACCGCGCCTTCGCCAAGCGTCTTCGCCACCGCGTCGGTCTCGGGGCTGTCTCGAAACGCGCCGTCTAGCAGCGCTTGTTCCCACGACAGCCACACCGACCAGTTGGGCACCGTCGACAGCTTGATGTTCGCGGCGAGCTCCGCGACGGTCGGCATCAAGGGCTCAGGAATCAGCGGGGGCATGTCGGCCGAGGTCCACTGCACTCGCAGTTGGTTGCCGCGCTTGGTCTCTTCACGCGTCACTGAGCCGACTCTGCGCTCGTGAAGCTCGGTTCCGGCGGGAATCCACATCACGAAGCGGCTGAGCACGCGTTGGTCCGCGACTCCTTGAAAGCTCCAGTTCTTGGTGAGGTAGCGCGAGAGGTAGCCAGCCGGCGGCGAATCGACGCGGTACTGCATCACCACCGTCGAACCCGGCTGGAGCCCGCGGAAGAGCACACTGCGGCCGCGCTCGGAAGCTGCCTCGGTGCGGATGCCCTTTTCGTCGACCGAGTATGAGGCGAGCATCCGAAGGCGCCCCGCTCCGGCGACGTTTTGTCGCACCAGGCGGTCGCGACCCGCGGGGTTGAAGGCGTGCATCACCATCGTGACGACGTTGATGCTGCTGCCGTCCGAATTCAGCTGCGTCACTTCGTGGTCAAGCAGATAGGCGACATCGGCGCCGGGTTTGGGCTTCGTCGCGGTGCGCAAGCCCACTGCGGCCTCGAGCGCACCTTCGTCAGGTACGTCGGTGGCCCAGGGCCCTTTCGCTTCCGGAGCGACGTAGTCGAGGCGGTTGGCCAGCCGTTCGTCATCCGGATTGTGAGCCAATGCCTCACGCCACTTCGCAATCGCCGGGTCCCGTGCGCCGTCGGCCCAATGGAGATTTCCCTGCGCCTGATGGGCCAGTTGCGCGTCGGGGTTGAGGGCGATGGCGGCGGTGAGGGCCTGGTGCGCTCCGGAAGAATCGAGCCGGCGGCGCCGCACTTCAGCCAACGACACCCAACTGCTGTACTCGGTGGGCCAGGTGTCCAACCGGCGCAGCAACAGCGCTTCGGCGGCGTCGAGTTGACCCGCTTCGAGCGCAAGCTCGGCCAGCCGCTTCAGCGCTTCACCATGAAACGGAATCTTCTTCAGCACCTGCTCGTACTGGTCGATCGCCGCGTCGCGTCGGCCGTACCGCAGCAACGCGCGCGCGTACTCATGTCGAGCGCCTGGAGTTACCGGAAACCGGGCGAGCAGGTGTTGCAGAATTTGAAGCTCATCCTCTGGCCACGATTCGCTGCGGTAGTACTCGGCCAGCAGGTCCCAGCCTTCTCGAACGCCAGGCTTGCTCTGGGTCAGCGCGAGCAAGCCGGTGCGGGCTTTCAGGCGCATGCCTTGCTGTTGATTGAAGCGAATCTGACGCAAGCGAACGAACGCCAGCGAGTCGCCGGCGTCTTTGTCGAGCGAGGCGAGGAGGTCAGCGGTGCGACCGCGCTCCTGGTTGAACCACAGCGCCTCGGTCTGACCGATGCGCGCGAGCAAGCTGTGCGGAAAAGCGCGGGCGAACACGTCGGCGAAGCGAACGGCATGGCTGCCTCCCGCCCCGAGGTGTGCCCACTTGAAGAGATGGTGGTGAACGCGGGCCGAGTCATGAACCGGCGGATTGCGTGGATTTGCGATGACGTACGCCGCCAGATTGGACAACGGTGAAGGGTTTGGGGTCTGGGGCACCAACCGGGCGGAAAGGACCCAAACATCGTCGCGGTGGGCCGTCTTCACCAGGATGCGGTGGGCGCCGCGGGTGAGTGTCAAAGGAACCATTAGATGGTCGAACGCGCTGCGCTCGAGCTCGCTGACCCAGAAGGCGAGCTTTCCATCGACCCAGACCTTCAGCGGATCCGAGGTGGTGAGAAAGAGCAGATATGTGCCGTCGGCATCGACGTGGACCTCCGATTGCGCGAACGCCACTGCCCACCGCGTCGGCGACATCAGCGCGCTAAGATCCAGTCGCCCCCGGGGGTCTTTGGGTGGCGAGAGCCTCCATTGAAGGTCGTGCGCGCGTCCGGGGTACTTTTGATCCAGCCCGGGGCGTAACTCGACAGGCACCTCGAGCTCGAAGCCTTTCCCGCTGTCATTGTCCCACGTGCCGACGACAGCGAAGTCGAGCATCCCGGGGATCCGCGTCCGCGCCGCGTCGCGCCCAACCAAGTCGCCATCGGTGTTGAGCAGGTACATCAGGTGCGATGCCGCAAGCGCACGCACCTGGGGATCCACGTGGTGGGTCGACAGCGTCTGGAACAGCGCGATCGCCTGTGGGCGCTGTTCGAAACTCCACTCGAGCGCGCTCAACTGGTGCAGATGGAGCTGCGCGGCGTCGTCGCTGCTGTCGAGCAGCGCAGCGTAAAGGTGCGCAAAAGTCGCGGCGTCGTCGCCCTCGAGCTCAGCGAGCTCGGCGGCGATTTCATGGAAGCGTGCCGCGGTCGGCGCCGCGGCTTCTGCGGCTTTCACCGCGGCCTTGAGCTCTTGCGCCGTCGAGGCGCGGTAAAATTCTTCGACTGCCTTCCTTAGCGCCGCGTCATCGGACACCGGTGCCTGCTTCAGTGTCGGGGCGACCGTCGCGCATGCCGACGCGATGACGCCACTGGTGATCCACAGAATTGTCCGACTCACTGGGCGACTCCTTGAACTAATGCAGGGCTGCGAAGCTTAACGACCTGCATCTTCGCCTTGCTCGGATACCGCATCAGCAGCGTGAACGGGAAGCGCGGAACGAAGCTGTCGGAAGCGTACGCCGAGCGGGTCTCGACGCGCGCCTTGCTGTCGCGCGGCCGCCAGCCGCAGCGCCGCATCGAGACTGCCGAACGCGAACGATTATCAACCACCCCGGAAGAACAAAACGGGAGCGCCCACCCTGGCACGCTCCCGTTGTTCGACTCTTGTGGGTGGGGCGTGGTTACGGGCAGCCGTCGAAGCCGGTTGGCACCGCGATTTCCGGCGTCGTGGCGTCGATGGACCACAGGTATTGAATGAGGTCCGCACGCTCTGCCGCGGCGGTGGCGCCGGTGAGGAAGTTCGCGTTGCCTGCGCGGGTGTGGTTCACCCACTTCGCGTCGGTGAGGAGCTCGTCGAGCGTCGCTGCCTGACCGTGGTGGAGCAGCGGCGCGGCAACCTGGAGGCCATACAGCGAAGGCGTGTTGTACCCGCCGCGCCCCTGAGCGCGACCACCCGCGCCCTTCACCTCGAGTGCGTTGGTCGCCGTCACGTCATTCGGAACTCCGAAGGTGTCAATGTTGCGAATCGAGCACGCGACCTGAGGCGGTGCGACTGCGCCGGCATCGAAGGGCGCGACCTCTGCCGCGGTGGGCTGGGCGGCGACCTGGAAGGTGCTTTGGAAAGTCCAGGACGCCGGCCACGCCGTGGGCTTGGTGAACGCGGTGGTCAACAGCGCGTCGTTGACTGCGGTCGAGGGCACGAAGTGTCGGCGCGACACCGTCCACCCGGAACCCCCGTGGCATTTGGCGCATTCGCCTGTGACGAACTGGGCGGCTCCGCGGGTGACGGCCGCGGCATCGAGTGTCCCAACGGGCGCTGGCCGGCGACCCTTCGGAGGACGAATGGTGCGAGCGTAGCTGTCGATGTCATCCCAGGCGTTGGGAGCGCACTTGATGGCAAGCGCGTCAGCAACTTCTTTCGTCGATTTCGCGAGGCCGCCGGCGGGCAACGCACCTTGGGTTTCCATCAAGAGATTGCCGCAGTCAGCCTGAGCAGCAGCGGTGGTGATAGCACCCTTCCCGCCTTGAACTCCGCGCGTGTTGCCTTCGAAGTCATGCATCTCGTCGATGATGCCCGTCCAGTTGAAGACGCGCTGCTTGAAGGTCGGGCCGTGCGAGTAGCTGCCATCCATCGACGTCGACTGGCGTGGGCCTGCCGCGAAATACCAGGTGATGTTGTCCGATAATCCATCGGGGTGGCACGAAGCACACGACGACCAGGCGCTGTTGCTCCACCGCGAACGGCCGGTGAAGAAGAAGTGCCGACCACGGCTCACGGCCAGGTCTGCGGGAGCAGTCGGTGCTGGCACCGAGACAACCGCATCGGTCAGGCTTTGGTTTGCGAGATCCACGATGCCCAGCCGCTGGTTACCCCAGCAATTGACGTACGCCTTGCCTACCGTGACGACGATGCCTGTTGGATTGAAGCAATTTCCGACCGCTGGGTTGGAGACGAGATCAATCTGGGTATTCTGGGTCGAGCCCAGCGCGAGCGTGTTCAACGTGTTGTTGTACGCCAACCGCTGCACCACTTCACCGCCTCGCGCAATCGCATACGCGATGTCGGTACCGTTGAGAAACGACAGGTCGACGAGGTCAGCGAGGAAGTGCTTCGGGCCTGTTGCGGCGAACGCGTTCACCAGCGGAGCGAGGGACTGCGAGCCCGCTCCGTTGGTGAGCTCAGTCTTGGAGGTCAGGTTTCCGACCAGCACCACCGGGTTCACGTTCTTATCGAAGGTCGGCGGCCCAGCGGGCGAGGCACCGATGGTCGGTATGTACACACGTGGCCCGTTTACCGCGATCGCGAACAATTGATTGGGGCTGTACATGGCGCCCATTCCGCCGTCCGCTGCAGCGAAAGTAATCTCGCCATCGGCGGCCAGCAGTCCTGCCGAGCTCAGAGTGAAGACCCGCACCGCGCCCAGTCGACTGGTGTCGGTGCCTTCTGCGGATGCCGTCAAACGGCCGTAGAACTCGGTGACGACGACCTTCTCGTCGCTGTCATCGGCATCGCCGTCGTTGGTAATGGCGACTGCGCGCGGGTTTCGAACGAGCTGCGACGAGACGACCGTGTTGGTTGCAGCATCAATGATGCTGATTCGCCCTTCGGCCCACTCGGCAACCGCTACGAATCGGCCGCTGGGAGAAAGCGCCAGGCCCGTCGGTTCGCTGCCGACGTTGACCGTCGCGCCCACCGACGGCGACGCGGTATCAAGTCCGTTGATCAACTTCACCGTCGCATCCGAACGGTTGGCCACCCATGCCGACTTTCGGCTCAGGGTGTAGACGACCGCGCTCGGCTCGCCGCCGGTGGGGAAACGGGAAAGCAGCGTCTTGGTCGAGGCCGAGAACGTCGAAACCGAGTTGTTCTCGGGATTCACCATCGTCACCAACGCGTCGTCGTCCGAGACTGCAATCGTGCTCGACTTCGAGGCGCTGCGAAGAAATCCGCCGTCACCAAACGAGATGACTGCTGAGCCGCCACCTGCTCCTCCTGCTGAGCCACCGCCTGCTCCTCCAGTGCCGCCCCCGCCTCCTGTACTGCTGCTACCGCACGCAGACAAAAACGCGACGGCCGCAACCGCAGCGACGCAAAGTCTCGAAACTCGAATCATTTGTGTGTCCCCCCTCTGAGAGGCGCGCACCCTAGAACATCAACGCAATTCGGCCCAGAGCAGAATTGCCAGAAACCCCAAACCAATCGCACCTACAAACACCCCTGCGGCAATCCAGGCGAAGCGGCCTTTGAAAGCCACATCGGGTCGCGTCAGGTATTCATTGGGCTCTTCGCCCGAGTTGGCCTCGATTTCTTGGAGCAGAGAATTCTCGAGCTTCGGCTGAACGCCGCTGTTGTAGGTGACGCCAAAACTCGTCCGCGTCGCAGCCATTCCATCGGAAGTCAGCCCCGGCTCCAGCGGCAACTTCAGGTCCTCGCCGACTGGGGGCGGAAACAGGACGAGGTTTCCCGGGGGCCCTGGATCCGTAACGTCTTCATCGGGCGAAGGGATGAAGCCGACCGGAGCAACCACCGCTGTGTGCTCGAAGGCGAGCGCGGTCGGCGGTAC
>JANOHG010000284.1:0-6206 GCA_031406375.1 Archangiaceae bacterium
CGCGCCAAGGTGCATCGTCGGCGCCACTGTCTCATTGAGCTGCTTGATGCGTTCCCACGCCTTGGGCGGTATGCCATCACGCACCGCGCGCGCCTCGGCGGTCAGCGATTCGCCGCGCAGCACCTGCGTCAGCACCTGCAGCGCACGAACCAACTGCTCGCCCCGCAGATTCCGAAGACAGAGCAGATCCGGATTCTGAGTGAAAAGGGCGCGACCAGCAAAGAAGCGCAGCTCGGCTTCCGGCAGCTCGCGCTTGATTGCGAGGCGACCCACCAGCAGGCGCGGCGAGCCCGGAAACACGAGCGAGAAGGGCGGCCCATTGTCGTTGCTCGCGTACACATCGGGCGCCCGCAGCCCCAAGATCCGCACCGCAGTGAGCAGCGCGTCGGCCGCGATCTTGGCACCTTTGCCTAGGTCGAGGCGAAACTCCTCGCCGGTGCCTGCCTCGGATCCCCGCGTGGGGTAGACGCGGCACAGCGCCAGACCACAGAGCCCAAGCAGCTCGCCCTCTTCGCCGCGAAGCACCGGATGCTTGAGCCCCGCGCGATCCGTCGCCGAGAGGATCATTTTCGGAGCCCGCGGCGCGGCGTGGGGATCACCTTCCAGTGCGAGCGCGATTTCGAACATCAAGCTCGAGCGCGTCGCATCGCCGCCGGCATCGAAGTGCTCCGCAAGCAGCCGGTAGCCATCGGAATCGAGCGGCTCTTCGCGCACGCGCTGCAAGAGCTGCTCGCGCTCGATGCTCACCACTCTTGCAGGCGACGGGCTGAACGATGGCGGAAGTGCGACCGCCGACGCCCCCTCGGTGGCAGTCGAAGGGAGCTCTACCGTGTTGTGTTCAGGCGGCAGCGCGTCTTCCAACTCGCCCGACTGAACGCTTTGGGGCGCGTCCCACTCGCCGCTGGGTTGTTCGAATTCCGAGGTGCCGACCTCGACGAGTTCGTCGGGGCCGCTCATCGCCTCTTCGAGCAAGATGTCTTCCTCGTCGTCTTCGAGGTGGCCCACCGTGCGGCATTCCCACTCGTCCTCCTCCTCTTGCGCGAATACCGGAACCTGCGGCACCCGCAGGTTCTTCGTCTCTTGCAGAGGCACCGCAGCGGCTGGCGCGGGCACCACCGGAAGCTCTGGAGAACTGGCGCGAGGTCTCAGCGGGATTGCCGGCTTCTGCCGTGGCTCGACAGCCGGAATCCTGATTCCCAATCCTGAGCTCTTGATCTCGGGCCGCGCTGGCACCGACGCAGCCGCCGCTTGCTTCACCTCAGGGCGCGCTTCGCTGGCAATCACGGGCATGCCACGCCCTGCGCTCTTGAGTTCAGGACGTGGCTCGAGCCCTGGAGCCACGACGGCCTTTTCGGGCGCCGTCAGCAAGGTGCGTTCGTCCCACGAAGCGTCCGCAAAACCCGTGCCCGCGCTTTTCACCTTGGGGCGCGGCTCGGCGGTGGGCGGGCGAACCGGCCCCCCCTTTCCCGCGCTTTTCACCTCGACCCGCGGCGCAGCCGAAAGCGCCGCAACCGAAACTCCCTTTTCGGCGCTCTTCAGTTCGACGCGCGGCTGAGTGGGGCCCCCATTTGCGAGCATGCGGAGCATCTCGAGGGCGACCGCGGGGACTCCTCCTCGGCCTGGTGCAACTGGCGGGCGCGGGGGAGGAACCGGCTCGGGCTCAATAATCGCTTCCAACAGGTCCGAGAGCTTCTCGAAGCCGATGTCAACCGGCGTCAACTCAGCATCAAAGGGTGCTTCCATGCGCTTTGGTGATGCAACCACCAGCGGTGAGCGGTGGGTAACTTCGACCGACGGCCCTTCTTCCACCCGCTCACGCCGCAGCTTTTCCGCCCTCTTCCCGTAGGTCTCTGCCTTCGCCTTGTCTCCGAGGCGATCGGCCACGAAACGCGACAGCCGCATCCACAGCTTTATCCTCAGCTCGCCGTCACTGGTGGCAGTGGTTGCGTGCTCGAGTGCCCACGCCGCTTCGGGCCATTGAGCGCGCTGTTCGAGGCGATCGGCCAGCGCGAGCCACGCCTGCTGGTGTCCCGGCTCGAACCGCACGGCCTCTCGCAGCGCAGCGAGCGCCTGGTCACTGCGCTCGGTGCGCTCAAGCAGAGCGACCAGCTCGAAGCGGGCTGCGCGGGTGGCGGGCCCGCGCGGGGTCTTGAAAATCTGAACACGAAGGGCGGCTTCGAGCTGACCGGTGTCGCCTGCCGCGCGTGCGAGCACTGAGAGTCGCCCTTGTGCTTCTTCGTCTTCGGGCAGCTCGAAGAGCACCTCAGCCCAGGCGGCGCGACCGACCCGTGCGTCTTTGCCACTGGTGTCTGACAAGCGGCCGAGCCGCCGATAAAGTTCGCCACGGCCCGCGCAACGTCGGGGAACCAGGTCGAGCGCCAGCTTGAGCCTCGGGATGAACTGAAGGTCGCCGTCGGCGGCCGCGAGCTCAGCGAGGCCTGCGAGCGCAGGAGCGTGGTTCGCCGTCGCGGCGAGCGCGGCTTGGTAGTCGCTGGTGGCCGTCGTCAAATCTCTTCGGGTAAGCGCTTCATCGGCGCGGGCAACCAGCGCATCGGCTTTTGCCTGTGGGATGACGGCACGCGCGACGCCTTCGTCCAGCGCGCGCCGCACGCTCTTCGCGTCCTTGCGTTCCGAGTGCAGTCGCACCTGCTCTTTCACCGCGCGCTGATCTCCGGTCAACTCAACGACTTCAGCCCAGGCGCGTGCGGCGCCGATCGCATCTGCCAGCTCAGACTCGAGCAGCTCGGCGAGCTTTTCCTTCCACTGGGCCTTCTCGGGGTTGCTTGGCGCTTTGATCGCGTTGTCGCCGTAGAACTGCGCCAACTCGCGCCAGGCGCCGCGGGCGACGAAGTGTGCTTCGAGGCGTTTGAGCGCTTGAGGATCCGGCCCCTCGTCGATGGCGGCCCGCAACAGCGCCGCAACCTCGGTCTTTCGCCCTGATTTCTCGGCTTCAGCAGCGACCGACATCAGCTCGAGCTGCGTTGAGTTGCGCTTTGGAATCGCAGAAACCATCGACTTCGGCGCCGCTGCTGAAGGCGCGCCACTGTCGGTCACGATGGGGCCCGTCACGTCGGTCAGCTGAGGAAAGCCTGGGAGGTTGAGCTCGGACGCCATCTGGCGCACGCGCGCCGCTTTGCCAACCCGCGCCCCTGCCTGCATCGCCGCCTCGACCGCTTCGATCATCGCGCGCTCGGGTGCTTTCGATTTGTGCAGCGAACGCAACCACAACAACCGCAGCAGGAAGCAGCTCTCGAAGTCCTCACCCTGCTCTGCGAACTGCGCGGCCTGCCCATAGCGCAGCGCGGCGCGCGCCGGGTTGTCGAGTCGTTCGGCCCACAGGCGAGCGCGCCTGAGCGCCGTGCGCGACGCCCGCCGAAGGGCTCCCCGTCGAAGCTCTTCGCGCGTCTCTTTATCAAGCGAAGCATCGAGCTCCTCCCACCGTTCTTCGCGCTCGAGCAGGGCGTTGAGGGTAAGCCGGGCTCGGCGATCGGTCGGGTTCTCAGTGAGCAACATCACCAGCTGTTCGCGCGCGAGCTCGAGGTCATCGCTGCGACGGTAAAGCCGGGCGAGGGCATGGCGCACACCCACCCTCTCGGCCCCGTCGACCTCCTCGATTCCATGGCTGAGCAACGTGACCGCAGCCGACAGCGTTCCCGCCTTGAGCGCGATGTGCGCCAGCGTCGCGGCGAGTCGCGCGCTCATCGGGATCTCGCGCGTCGCGCGCACCAACTCGCTGAACGCACGCGCTGGCGCTCCTTCTCGCAAAAGCCGATAGGCGATCGCGCGATGCATCTCGAGCACCCCGCGCTCGCCCTCGCGCACCACGTCGATTCGAACCGTCTCGAGGCGGTCAGGCGTTTCTGGAAGCGAGGTTGGGTCGGTGCTCAAAGCTGCGTTTTCCGCGTTTCAGTCTACACAGGGCAGCTGCATTGGCGGGATGCTACCTGCGTAATGCCACCGCAAGCTCTGCCAAAGCGTTGGTGAGCGCCGGGTATTTCTGGGACTGCAAGGCGAGCGCGAACGGGTCGGAAAAGTACTTCCGTTCAGTCGTTGAGCGGCCGCGGCCAAAGCCGATCAGCCACCGTCTGTGCGACGCTTCTCGCGAAGCGTGCTCAACGAACCACGAGTGTCAGTCCTTCTGCCCGTGCGCGACTCGGAACGCACCGTCGCGCGCGCAGTGAAAGACATCCTCGGGCAGTCGCTTCGCGCGCTCGAGCTGATCGCGGTCGATGACGGCTCGACCGACGCGAGCGCTAAAATCCTCGACGCGCTTGCCCGTTCGGACTCCCGGCTCACGGTGCTGCACGGCGAACGCAAAGGAGTGGTGCACGCAGCGAACCTCGCCTTACGTCACGCTCGAGCGCCCTTTATCGCGCGCATGGACGCCGACGACGAGAGCGATCCAAGACGACTCGAGCTCAGCCTCGCTGCGCTCGACGCCGACGCTTCGCTGTGTGGGGTTGGAACACAGGTCGAAGTGTTTCGCGACGATTGTCCGGTGAGCCCTAACCTGCAGCGCTATGCCCAGTGGCTGAACTCATTGACGACTGCCCAAACGCTGTACGCCGATCGGCTCGTCGAGAGCCCGCTGTGCAACCCCAGCATCACCCTGCGGCGAGAGGCGTTCGAGTGGGCCGAAGGTTGGCGCGACGGCGACTTCCCCGAAGACTGGGAATTGTTCCTACGGCTGTTGCAGAGCGGACGAAAGCTGCGTTGTCTCGAACAACCTCTGGTGCGGTGGCGAGACCACCCTGCGCGGGTGACGCGCAATGATCTTCGGTACGCGCGCGATCGGCACCTGGGTCTGAAAGCACGGTTTCTCAAGCCACTGCTCAAACCACCCGTCTCGATCTGGGGCGCAGGCGAGATTGGCCTCAAGCTCTCTCGACTGCTCGGTGGCGTCGACCGCTTCATCGAGGTCAACCCACGAAAGATTGGGATGCGAATCGACGGCGCCCGCGTAGTTGGGCTGCACGATGTCGGGCCACCGTGCGGTCATCTCGTCGCCGCCGTTGGAGCCAAGGGCGCCCGGCAGAACATCCGCAAGTTCCTTGTTGCCACTGGCTGGCAGGAAGGCCGGGATTTCACCTGCGCAGCCTGAAGGTCGAGCACGACCGTCTGCACTGCGCTGGGTGACGCTGATGCTCACCCTGCTTGGAGTCCCCCGCTGAATGTGTTCGAGGGGATTCGCAGCATGACTCTTGCCGAAGGACTGACGTTCGCGACGATTGGAATCCAGGCGGCGTTCATCGGGGAGTCGCTTTCCCGTGGAAACCTGCTGCCCGCGCTCGAGAAGAGGATGAGCAGCACGTCAGCACTTCCACTGTCAGCGGTGATCTTCGCCGCGTACCATCTCAACCCGAATCCGGTGAGCATGGTGCTTAGGACTGGGTTCGGAATGATTTACGGCGGGTTGAGCAAGGTGAGACGCTCGCTCGTTGCGCCTGCTGTCGCACATGGCCTCTTGTAGGCGATTGTCGGCTCGGTGTGAGTGTCGGCTGAACACGAGTAGAGTCGGGTCATGCGCTTCGCAGCATTCGCATCGCTCAGCGTATTGATGTTTGGCTGTCAGTGCGATGAACCCGCGGGAAAGCTCGTCTACGCGTGTGAGTCGGACTCGGAATGCATCGCAGGGTACGTGTGCGCGAAGGTGAGTCGTGCGTGCGAGAAAGGTGGGGGCGGAGGCGGTGGTGGAGGCGGTGGTGGAGGCGGTGGTGGAGGCGGTGGTGGAGGCGGAGTCGGTGGTGGAGGCGGAGTTGGTGGTGGCGCCGGAGTTGGTGGTGGAGGCGGAGTTGGTGGTGGAGGCGGAGTTGGTGGTGGAGGCGGAGTTGGTGGTGGCGCCGGAGTTGGTGGTGGCGCGGGAGTTGGTGGTGGCGCGGGAGTCGGTGGTGGAGGCGGAGTAGGTGGTGGCGCCGGAGTTGGTGGTGGCGCCGGAGTCGGTGGCGCCGGAGTCGGTGGGCGTGTCGGCCCGGGCGTCACCTCGGAGCTCGCCGGCGCCGGTGCGTCGCCCCCGAGCCCGATCGCGAACGTCGCGACCATGCCGGCAACGAGCACGGCCGCCGCGCCACCCGCGATCCACGCCGCACGCGAGCGCCGCCGCACGGGGATCGAGACGTCCGTCGATAGTCCGGAGCTTGCGCCGGACGTGCTGCTGATCCGTCCCGCGCCCGTCGCGACGTTGATCGCCTGCGTCGGGGTGGGGCCGG
>JANOHG010000318.1:0-6805 GCA_031406375.1 Archangiaceae bacterium
CTTCTCGAAGTGGGCCGCGATCTTGTCGCTCATCAGCACCGCGCCCAGTGGCATGTAGGCGCTGGTCAGGCCCTTCGCGATTGTCATCATGTCGGGCACGACATTCCAATGATTGGCGGCGAACATCTTGCCCGTCCGACCGAAGCCAGCCATCACTTCGTCGAGGATCAGCATGATTCCATGCTTGTCGCACAGCGCGCGCAACCCCTGCAGATAGCCATCGGGCGGGATGATGATCCCATTGGAGCCGGTGACAGTTTCCATCAGGATTGCTGCGATGTTCTGTGGGCCTTCGAAGTCGACCACTTCCTCGACGTGGCGCAGGCACGACAGCGTGCACGCAGGCTTGTCGGAACAGAAGCCACATCGGTACTGGTACGGGTCGAGCACCCGGCACACGCCAGGAATTCCCGGCTCAGCTGCGAAGCGCCGTGGGTCTCCGGTAAGCGTCGCCGCTCCTGCGGTGCCTCCATGGTAGCTGCGGTAGCGAACGATGATCTTGTTGCGACCGGTGACCATGCGGGCGATCTTGATCGCGTTCTCGTTGGCCTCTGCACCACCGAGGGTAAAGAAGGCTTTGTTCAGATCTCCTGGAGCAATCTGCGCCAGCTTCTGCCCCAACACGGCGCGCACGTCGGTCGCCATATATGGGTTGGCGTAGACGAGGCGATCGGCTTGTTCCTTGATCGCGTTGATCACCTTCTTGTTGCCGTGACCGATGTTGACGCACATCAACTGACTGTTGAAGTCGAAGTAGCGTTTCCCGTTCGCATCCCAGAAGAAGATGCCTTCGGCGCGGGCCATTGGGATTGGAGCCACCGCTGCCTGCGCAGACCACTCGAAGATTGAATGCTGCTTCGAAAGGCGAACGATCTCCTCCGCCGAAAGCGAAAGTCCTTCGAACATCTGAGCCTCCAGGGATCTTGCGGTTGCTGCGGGGAGTTCGTTACTCCGGGTTCGGAAGCGGCTCGCCGTACTTCCCGAGCAGCGTCTCTCGCACGTCGCGATCGAAACGCACTTTGCCAGTCGCGATCTCACGCAGCGAGAGCACGGGCGGCTTGTTCTTGCTGACCTCGAGAATCGGGCGAGCACCTGCCATCAACTGACGCGCGCGCTTTGCGGCGAGCAGCACGAGGGCAAACCGGTTGTCCACCATCGGGAGGCAGTCTTCTACTGTGACGCGGGCCATGGATACACCTTGAGCGAAGGGCGACTTGTATTGAACGCACCTACTTAGAGGTGAGGGCCCCCTTCGTCAAGCAAGAGGGTAGGGTTGTCGCGTTCGCGCAAAAAGCTAGCCGAGCAGCCGCTGCAGCGCGATTCGCGTCTCGGCGGGCAACCCATCGCCGACCAGAGCCAGCGCCCGCGACGAGAGCAGCTTGTAGAGGCTCGCCAGCGGCGGTGGCAGCGCCTCGAGGTGGGCGCGCACCACCCCCACGTCTCCACGCGCGATCGGCCCCGTGAGCCCCTTTTGCAGCCCTCGCTTGTTGACGCCTTCGAGGGCCGAGGCAGCCAACGGCAGCAAGGCGTTGAGCGCGGCTGAGCGTTCGACTCCGGCTTCACCCAACGCTTCCACCGCCGCATCCAGCAGGCTGACCATCAACCCCGCCGTCATCACCGCGCCTGCGTGGTAGGCGGCGCGCCGCCCTTCGGGCACTTCGATCGGTCGCATCCGCAGCGCGAGCGCCATTCTCCACAGCACCGGCATTAACGCGCGATCACTGGCGGCGACCGCCACTGAATGATCGGCGATCGCGTCCCGGGCATCAGAGATCGCGACCAGCGGGTGAAACGAGCCGCGAACCCGCTTGAGCATCGCCGCGCCAAACGCGTCGAGATCCAGCGCGCCGGCACAGTGAACCACCGCCGTCTCGTCTCCGAGATCATCGAGCACCCCCTGCGCCGCGGAACCAACCGCGGCGTCCGGCACCGCGAGAACGCACAGCGCTGCGGTCGCCAGGTCGTCGTGATCAGCCAACTTGAGCCCGAGCTGCGCCGCACGGCGCACCGACTCGTTGGATCGCGGCAGCACTGACACTGGCCAGCCTGCGGCCTTGAGGCGAAGCGCGAGGGCTCCACCCAACCGACCAAAACCAACTACCACCACCCGCGGCTTGGGGGCGTTCGCGCGCGTCTGCCACCGCACGGCCCGTGGCTTCTTCTCACTGTTGACTCGGCGCCTCACGAGGCGCGCCGCACATCCCGGTGAAAGGCGAGCTGCCCTGCCGCGACTTCGATTCGAACCCTGTCGCCCTCTTCGAATTCGCCTTGCAGAATCCGTTCAGCCAGTGGCCCTTCGACCATTCGCTGCACCGTTTGCCGCATCGGGCGCGCTCCCAATGAAGGATCAAAGCCTCCCGATTGAAGCAGCAGCCGCACCACGTCTTCGGTCGCGACGTACTCGATGCCTTTCTCACTGCGCAGCCGCTGGCTGCTTTCGTTCAACAGCAGGTTCGCGATCTTCGCGACCTCGAGCTCTTGCAACGGCTTGAAGACGCACCTCTCGTCGATGCGATTCCACAACTCGGGAGGCAGCGCGCGTTTCGCCGACGACGCGGCGTCGGCGACGTCGGTCGCCTTTGCCTCCGAGCCGCCAAAGCCCATCACCTTCGACTTCGAAGTCAACGCTTCGGCGCCGAGGTTGGTGGTCAAAACAACCACCGTGTTCGAGAAATCGATGTGCCGACCCTTGCCGTCAGTCAGGCGACCTTCCTCAAGCACCTGAAGCAGCAACAACAATACGTCGCGGTGGGCCTTCTCTATCTCGTCGAGCACCACCACCGACGACGGCCGCTTGCGCACCGGCTCGGTCAGCTGACCACCCTCGCCGTAGCCCACATAACCCGCGGGCGCCCCGATCAACCGGCTCACGGCGTGCGCCTCGGAAAGCTCGCTCATGTCCATTCGGATCATCGCGTCGCGGCTGCCGAAAAGAACGTCGGCGAGCGCCCGGGCCAGCTCGGTTTTCCCCACGCCCGTCGGCCCGAGGAAGAGAAAGCTGCCCATCGGTCGGCGGCTCGAGAAGCCGGCGTAGTTGCGCCGAATCACCTTCGCGAGCCGGCCGATCACGTCTTCGTGACCAATCACCCGTTGCTGCAAATCTGCCTCGAGCCGAAGCAGGCGCGCCGAGTCGTTCATCAACAGCCGTTCTTCCGGAAGCCCGGCGAGCTTGGCCACCACGCGCGCGACGTCGGCGGGCTCGACGAGCTTCTTCCCTTCGCGGTGGCAGCGCGAACCCGCGAGATCCGCTATCGAAATCGCCTTGTCCGGCAAGAAGCGATCAGTGACGTAGCGCGCGCCAAGCGACGCCGCTGCCTGCAGCGCTTCTGCGGTGTACTTGAGCCCATGGTGCTCTTCGTACCGACCGATCACTCCATTGAGGATGTAGACCGTGTCGGGAATCGACGGCTCGTTGACCTTGACCTTGGTAAACCGCCGCTCGAGCGCTGGATCTGCCTCGATGTGCTTGCGGTACTCATCGTGCGTCGTCGCTCCGATGCAGGGGAATTCGCCGCGCGACATCGCGGCCTTCAGCTCATTCGACGCGTCCTGAGGGCCGTCTCCTGTCGAGCCCGCGCCGACCAGGGTGTGAATCTCGTCGATGAAGACCACGATGCGCCCATCGCCTTTCTTCACTTCGTCCTTCAGCGAGTTGAGCTTCTCGGAAAACGAGCCCCGCAACTGGGTTCCAGCGACGAGGCTCGCCATGTCGAGCTCGATCACCACCCGTTCACCCAACGCGCCCCTGAACGCCGCCAGTTGCTGCGCGACGCCTTCGACCACCGCCGTCTTGCCGACGCCGGGCTCGCCCACCAGACACGGGTTGTTGGTGCGTCGCTTGCCAAGGATGTCGATCACCGCGTCGATCTCGAGCGCGCGCCCCACGACGGGGTCGAGCTTCGATGCCCGCGCGAGCACGGTGAGGTTCTTGCCAAGCGACGTCAGCAACGGGTACTGGCGCGGATCCAGGTGCCACGGCGTCAAGCCCATCAGCTGGGCGGCGGGGGCGACTGGCGCCGCGGCAATCGCCATCTGCGCGCGAGAGATGGCTTCGAGCTCACGCACTTCTTCGTCCGAGATGTCGTCGATCAAATCCCTGGGCGACATTCCCGGGCGCAGCGTTGCGGGCCGAGGCTGCAAAGCAATGGGCAGGGTCGCGGTTTTCGCGGTCGGCGGTGCGAACGGCAGCGGCGGCGCCCCAAGCGGGCGACCTCCGAGGCTGCGGGGCAGGTTCGGCGGCAGCTCGCGCGAAAGCATCAGCCTGCGCGGCATCCGACCTGAGGTGAAGTACGACAGCGCGGTGTTCCGCAGGCCGGTTAGGTCGAGGCCTGTCTTGAAAAGCAAGTCTTGAGCGGAGCAGCGCACGCGGGTGATGCCGATCAGCGCGTGCATGCAGTCGGCTTCCGAAGAACCACAGCTGAAGGCGATCTCGCGGGTCTTCTCGCGCAGCTCGCGCACCAACCCATCTTGTTCAGAGGGCGCTGAGGTCAGCCGTTCGAGCAACAGATCTTCATCGACCCCGCGTTCCTTCAGCAGCAACGCGGCGCGGTTTTCAACGGTGAACATTGCGAGCAACACGTGCGCGGTGGTGAGGCGCTGGTTCACGCTGCGAGCGATGTCTTCCGCTTCGGACATCACTTGCGCGAAATCACTGCTATCGACCATGAATGGCGGCTCCCTCGCCTCGGACGTTACCCAGTGATGTACACCCGTGGGATCGTTGGAGCAAAAAAACTGCTACAGGTTGATACGGGATTGGCTAACACCTGCGACATTCGTTGGTCGTGATTGAAATCACTCAACTGCTCAAACGTTAACGGCTCGCCCTGCTTTCCTCGATCGCTCTCTCCTTTCGTACCTACCTCGACCCCGTCGCGATGGTGTCGACGTCCGTTGAGCAACGCCGGTGGGTCGTGCCACTGCTGTGGCTGATGCTCACCGCAGCGGCTGCAGGGGCCGCGTTCGCTGACCGACTCGATGCCTCGAAACAAGTGCTGCCGCAGATGGCTGAGAAAGGCGAGCTGGCGAAGGCCAGCGAACGTGAAGTGTCGGAAGCGATTGAGCAAACCCAACGGATCGCGCTCGTCCTAGGAATTGCCAAGGCCGTCTTCGGGATGCCGCTGGCGGTGTTGGCGATGGCGGTTGCATTGAAAGTCCTCGCTTGGTTGCTGGGCCGCAAGTCAGAGTTCTCAGCGCTCTTCACCGCCGCTTCGGTTGCGATGCTTCCCGTAGCGCTCTGTTTTCTGCTCGAGACTATTGTCGCGTTGCGTCAAGACGTCATCGCTCCGTCGCAGGCAGGGAAGCTGGTGATCAGCTCGCTCGAGCCACTGTTTTCGGGAAGTGGACCTGGAAGGGGCAGGGTGCTGGGCGCGATCGACTTCTTCAACCTCTGGTCAGCAGGTTTGCTGGGACTGGGCTTCGCCGCCGCGACCGGGTTGACGGCATGGCGTGGGGTGTTGGTTGGGCTGTTGTTGTATGTGCTGTTCGCTGCCGCGATTCTCGTTGGCTTGCCAGGAATGGTGGGAGGCACCCCTTGATCGCGTGGTTCGTGGTGGCACAGGTACTCGCAGCTCCGATCACGCTCGCCGAAGTGCGAACCGCTTCGCGTGAGAACCTCACCGCAATTCAGGCAGAGCTCGAGGTGGCGCGCGCGCAGGCTGGAATCAACACGGCGCGGTCGGCGATTTTTCCTCAAGCGTCGCTGCAGGCGCAGATGGGCGCGACTGTTTCAGGAGCGCGTCGCGGTGAGCTCGTCGCTGGTGGACCCCCGAACCCCGCCGACGTGCCTGCGTTCAATCGCGGAAACTTCCAGCTCACGCTGATGATCAACCAGCTGATCTATGACGGTGGCCGGTGGTGGAATCAGATCTCTGCGTCGGGCGCGACCGCGCAAGCGGCTCAGGGGCAGCTCGATGAGCAGCGGTTGGCCAGTCAGTTCGAGGCCGAACGCCGGTTCTTCGAGCTGCTGCGCGCGCAGCAGGCGCTGGAAGTTCTCAAGCAGACCGTCGGTCGCAGCCAACAACAGCTCGAACGCGCGCGTTCGTTGTTCGAAGCGGGCCGCGGTCAAAAGCGCGACGCGCTCGACGCAGAGGTGAACCTCGGCAACGACGAGATTCAGGTGGTTCGATCTGGGCAAGCGATCGTCTCGTCGCAGGTTGATCTGCTCAACTGGCTCGCGCTACCAAGCTTAGAGATCGAGGCGGTTGCGCCACCGTCGCTTACGGATCTGCCGCCCAAGGGGCCCGATGCAGCTGCAGCGTTGGCGCTGGCGCGCGAACACCGACCGCTGCTCAAGGCGCTCGCACACCAGCAGCGCGCCTCGCAGCTGTCGGTCGAGGTCGCGCACGCCGGCTATTTGCCGCGGGTGTCTGGTTCGGTGGGCTACAACCGAATTGCTTCGGCCGCCGATTCGTTCTTCGTTGATCCCGCGCGGCAGAACGCATTGACCGTCGGGTTGCAAATGCAGTGGGACATCTTCAGTGGCTTCGCTACCCAGGCGCAGGTCAGCCGTGCCAGCACTGACCTTCGAGCCACACAGCTGCAGCAGTCGCAGGCAGAACGCGAGCTGCAGGGTGAAATCCGTCGCACGACTGCCGCGCTTGATGCGCAGCTGAAGATCGCGACCCTGGCCGAGCGCAACCGTTCGATCGCGGACCTCGCGCTGAAGCTTGCTGAAGAGCGCTTCAACGCTGGCGCGGGCTCGACCCTTGAGGTGCGTGACGCGCAGATCAAGCTCACCCAAACGCAGTTGACTCAAGTGCAGGGGCGGATCGACGTTGAGATCGCCCGTGCCAACCTGGGCCGA
>JANOHG010000331.1:0-5816 GCA_031406375.1 Archangiaceae bacterium
CATCACGAGGCTGAGCCAGGTCTTCGTAGAAATGGCGCATCCACCGGCTCGTTTTCCAAATGCACAAACGCTACCGACAACTGCACGGAGGTCGTTTGACGAGCGAGTGCAGGCTTAGGTGAGCGTTGCCGTAGACCCAGGCGAAGCTGTCAGCACGTCCGCATACGGTGGCCACTCAGGCAGGTCGACGGGAGGACGGCCGAAGGGTGGTCCTACTCCTTCGTAGGGAGAGCTGGCGGCTCCTCGTGCTTGCCAACAAACTCGGCGTTCGTCGCCCCGGCACCTTCGAGCGCTCGAAGGAGATCCTCGAATGCCTCCGGCGATGCGGTCCCGAAATCGAGTGCGGCGGAGGTACCGGCATCCTGTGTCTGAACGAAATCCAGTGAGTTTGAGGACTAGGTCTGGCCGCTGTGGCCAAACGGGCTGTCTGAGGTGTTTCGGAAGCTGATCACCGCGGTGAGGCCCTGGCCTTGGCGTGCGACTGATCGGATCAAGCGCGCGAGCGTTCCAATCTCGGGGATCCAGGTGTGTGCCGTCGGCCCGAGGCCCGAAAAATTGACTGCGAGCACAGGCGGTTCGGGGATCCGCCCGAGCCAATAGTCGAGCACTTCGTGTTTTTCCGGCGCGACGACAGGCTTGAGCCGTTGCGCTTCGCGCTGCAGAAGTCGCGAGAGCGCGTTCGGCAGATGCGCTGCCCAGCGATTGACGGTGAGAAGCGGGCGCCAGCTCCAATCGGCCCGGGCGATGCCGGCGCTCGGTTGGTAAGCGCCGTGACCTTGTGCCGTGAGGATCTGATCAGGCGGGAAATCTGGAACGGGATCCCACACCCCGCAGATCATCGTCGAGAGGCTGAACTCGTGACGGGGCGCTTCGAAGAATGCCTCACGGTACGCGCGGGCGCGCGATTCGTCGGCGTAGGGGTAATTGTCGTCCTCGAGCATCAAGGTGAGATGAAGGGTGGCTTCCCAGTCGGCAGCGAACGCATTGTACTCGTGGATAATCGACCAGCCTTCCGAGTCGCGAAGCCACTCGACGAACAGCAGGCGGTAACACGCCTCTGTCCACTTCTCGTCGGTGAGCCCGAAGAAGCTGCCTTCGACCCCACGCTCGAGAAGTAGGTCAAGGCCTATCCGGGTGTGCTCGTCGTTGAGGTGGCGAAGCAGATGCGCGATGGCGGGGGCTGCTTCGACGACTCCGAGCTTGAACGCTGGAAAGACCACTTCCCGAAGGAAATGATCGTTGACGGGCCGAAGAACGACTTCCATTCAGGCCTTCAGATCTTCCTGAGAAATCAACGCGTAGATTTCGGCGCTCGTTTTCGCCGCCAGAATCGACTCGCGAAACGAGCTGCTCTTGAACAAGCGGCTAATCCGCGCCAGCGCCTTCAGATGCAGCCCGGCCGAGTTCTCGGGCGCAACCAACGCGAAGAACAGGTGGGTCTGTTTTCCGTCGATCGCGTCGAAGTCGACGCCCGCGCGGCTCACTCCAAAACTGGCCGACAGGCTGGAAAGGCCCGCGAGCTTGCCGTGCGGAATCGCGACTCCTTCGCCGATGCCCGTGCTGCCGAGCTTCTCGCGTTCCTCGAGAACAGCGGCCAGCCGCGTTGCTGGAATCGTCGGGTTGCTCTTCTGCAAAGAGAAGGAAAGTTCCTTGAGGACGTCGCCCTTGGTCTGTGCGGAGAGATCGGAAATCACCGACTCAGCTTTGAGAAACTCCACAATCTTCACGGCGCGCACATACCCCTAAGCCACGGGCCATTCAAGGCCGGTTCACTGCAACCTGCGCCAGAGATTGACACAATTGCGCGACGAGACACTGAGCATGGATGCGGATAGAAGATCTTTCCTTGTTGGAACCGCCATTGAGACTCTCGAAGACTGTCTCGGCGTGGCTCCTGCTGCTGGCTGGGTGTGCGCACGTTTCCGAGCCTGTTTCGCCTGGCATTGGGGACACGGAGCCGGTGCATGGTGCACAGAGCCCGACGGCGGCCGAACCTGCGGTCGAGACCTCATCGCTGCTCCCCGTTAGCGTCGCAGCGAAGCTGAAGGCGATGACAGTCGAGCAAAAGGTGGGGCAGTTGATGATGGTCGGGTTTGGCGGCCAGTCGATGGATCCAAAGATTGAAGAGCTGGTGAAAGGCTTGGAAGTGGGGGGCATCTGCATCTTCAAGCGGAACATCGCCGACCCTACCCAACTCGCCCGGTTCAACGACTCGCTGCGGAAGCTCTTGGCCGATGCCGTGCCGCCCTTTATCGCCGTGGATCAAGAAGGCGGCAACGTGGTGCGGATTTCAGATGGGGTGACAGTACTGCCGGGCAATATGGCTTTGGGGGCGACCCGCAGCTCGAAGCTCGCGTGGGAAGCCGGCAAGGAACAAGGGGAAGACCTGCGGCGGCTCGGCTTCAACATGAACCTGGCGCCCGTGCTGGATGTGAACCGCAATCCTTCGAACCCGGTGATTGGCATTCGAAGCTTCTCGGATCAGGTGACGCTCGTCTCGCAGATGGGAGCGGACTTCGTTCGTGGCCAGCAGGAGGCAAACATCGCCACCATCGCCAAACACTTCCCCGGCCATGGCTCGGTGGACTCCGATTCGCACAAACGGCTTCCGGTGCTTGAGGAGACCGAAGCCGAGGTGTTGAAGGGACTCGAGCCGTTTCTCGCGGCGATGAAGGTTGGGCTCGACGGGGTGATGACGGCCCACATCGTGGTGCCGAAGATTGCTTTGGACGGGCTGCCGGCGACCCTTTCGAAGCCGATTCTCACCGGATTGCTGCGCGAGAGGCTGGCCTTTGGTGGCCTGGTGCTGACCGACGAGCTCGAGATGGACGCGATCACAGATCGCTTCGGTGTCGGGAAAGCGGCGGTGATGGCGGTGAACGCGGGCGCAGACATGGTCTTGATTCCGTGGCGCGCCGAAAAAAAGACCGAGGTGCACGCGGCTCTGCTGAAAGCCGCCAAGAGCGGAGAGCTGAGCACTGCGAGGCTGGACGAAGCGGTGACGCGAATTCTCGCGCTCAAGCTCAAGCGGGGGATCTTCGAGCGCCCGCTGCCGCTCGAGCAACGGTTGGCCGAGCTCGGCAGCGGACGCGCGGTGTCAGCCGAAATCGCCCGCGGCGCGGTGACGTTGCTGCGCGCCGACCGCCACTTTCCGCTTCGGAAGGCGCAGCGAATCGCGGTGGTGACGGCCGAAGGGTCGCTTGCGCGCGCGATTGTGGCGCGGGTGGCCACTGCTCAAACACTGGTCGTGCCTGCGGCGCCGGCTCAGAAAGAACGAAACGGACTGAAGCTGCAAGTGAAGAAGCTCGCCGAGGGAGCCGATGTGATCGTCATCGGCGTGGTGAATTCGCGGCAGCTGGAGCTGGTGACGATGGCCTGCCTGACAGGGAAGCCGGTGTTGGTCGTGGTGATGGGCGTACCGTACCTGGGCGCTCAAATGCCGGCCGTGAAGACGGTGATGGTTGTCTACAGCGCGCGCGAGAGTGCGACTGAGGCGGCGGTCGCGGCGCTGTTCGGCGAGCACGGCACCCCTGGCAAGCTTCCAGTGTCGATGTACAAGATGCCGTTCGGCTTCGGAATCAACCCCGTGGGCGAGAAGCGGGCCGCACGGGGAGGCGCTAAGGGCGGGCGGTAGACCGCTGACGCACCTCTTTTCAGCTCGCGGCTTTGCGAGCGTTGTTGGCGCCGCTGGCTTCGATGAGCCCGTAGTGGCCATCTTTGCGGCGGTAGACGACGTTCATCTCGGCAGTGGCGACGTTGGTGAACACGAGGAAGTCGTTGTTCATCAGGTCCATCTGCATGATGGCTTCATCGACGTTCAAGCGCTTGACGAGCAGATCATTTGTTTTGATGACGCGAGACGGGACGTCATTCGTATCAGGAGTGCTCTCAGGACTCGGCATCTCGACCACATCGTGGCGGACCTTCAGATGGGCAACCAGATGCTGGCGGTGGTGAACGCGGTCTTGCCCATGGTGGTGCTTGAGCCGTTCTTTGTACCTGCGCAGTTGCCGTTCGATTTTATCCATCGCCAGATCGATGGAGGCGTACATGTCTTCGCTCTTCTCGCGCCCCCTGAGCACGAACGGGCCCGAAGTGATTGTGATGTCTGCGTGGTGAAGGTGGCGCTCCAACGAGAGCACCACGTGCGCTTCACCCGCGCGGTCGAGGTACTTGTTGGCGCGTTCGACTTTCTCCCGCGCGTAGTTTTTCAACGAGTCGATTGGTTCGAAGTGCCGGAACGTGATGTTCAGCTGCATGCTTTCGCCCTTTTCGTTGGTGATGCGATGGACCTACTCCCACCTCTTCCGCTTGCTTGAAGGAAGAATACCCAGCACCTCGCGGTATTTCGCGACGGTGCGCCTTGCGATCTCGATTCCTTGAGCCTTGAGGAGCTCAACGATTTTTTGATCCGAGTATGGACTCTTTGGATTTTCGCGTTCGCAGATCAACTTGATGTGATTTTTCACTGCTTCGCTGGCGATGTCTTCGCCACTGGTTCGCGCGATCGAAGAATTGAAGAAATATTTGAGCTCGAATATTCCCTGCGGCGTGTGAACGTATTTGTTGGTGGTAACGCGTGAGACAGTCGATTCGTGCATGCCGATGTCTTCGGCGACGTCGCGAAGAATCAGCGGTTTAAGGTAGGCGATGCCCTTGTCGAGGAAGTCGCGCTGGAACTTCACGATCGACTCAGTGACCTTGTGAATAGTGCGCTGGCGTTGGTGAATCGATCGAATGAGCCACATTGCGCTGCGCATCTTTTCTTGCACGAATTCCTTCGTGGTTCCCGGAGCCATCGCGCCCTGCTTGAGCGCGCTGCGGTAGGCGCCGCTGATGCGCAGCTTCGACAGCCCGTCATCATTGAGCACCACCGTGTACTCGGTGCCCATCTTGTAGATGTAAACGTCGGGAGTGATGTATTGGGCATCATCGCCCGAGTAGTTGCGGCCGGGCTTGGGATCGAGCCGGGGCAGCAGCTTGACGGCGCGAACGACCTCTTCGAGTGGCAGCTTCAGATCCCGCGCGATCGCCGGCAAGTTCTTCGATTCCAGAAACTTCATGTGCTTCTTGAGAATTGTGCCCAGCAGCGCAGCGCCCGGCTCTTTGATCGCCGAGGCCTGGATCAGCAGACATTCCTGCAGATCGCGTGACCCGCAGCCCTTCGGATCCAGTTGCTGAATGCGCTTGAGCGTCTTCTCGGCGACCTGGTTCGAAACGTCGGCTTCAGTCGCCAGGCGAATCATCGGATCGCCTTCGACGTCCGAGAGCTTCAGATAACCATCATCGTCGAGGTTTCCGATGATCAGCGAAGCGATGCGACGTTCGGCATCGTTCAACTTGATGACGTGCAGCTGGTCGTAGAGGCGCGCCTGCAGATCTTCTTTGCGAACGAGGTTGGCCTCGAAGCTCGGCAAATCGTCGGTGGCGACGTTGCCCTTGTTGCTGGCAGTGGTCGGCTCGTTGAACTGGTAGCTGTTGAGGTAGGCGTCCCAATCGATTTCAGGGGGAGCGTCTCCATCGGCCTTCACTTCCTGAGCGGTCTCAGAAACCTTCGCTTCGAAGTCGGCGGGCTGTTCGGCGTTGGCCGCCTCTAAAGACGCCTCGCCGGGCTCCTTGTCGCTCATGTCATCGGAAGCGGTCTCTTCTGGCTGCTCGAGAAGCGGGTTCTGCTCCATCTCTTCCCGGACCTGCTCGAGCAGTTCCATTCGCGAGAGCTGCAGCAGCTTGATCGCCTGCTGAAGCTGAGGCGTCATCACCAGCTGCTGGCTCAACTTGAGGCTCTGTTTAAGTTCCATGGTTGGTCAAAACCCGTG
>JANOHG010000333.1:0-2905 GCA_031406375.1 Archangiaceae bacterium
CGATGACATCTACGCGAAGATGGTGACGACGACGGCGAAGCTCACCGCCGCCCGCAATAAATCGGTCATTCGAATGAAAGGGTGTCCGGTCAGTGTTGCTGAGCAGGTGCTCGCGTTAGTCGCATTGAGCGGTGCGAAGAATCCCTACTTCGAGAAGAGCGAGGTTCTGAAGTTCAACAAGGCGTACCTGGCGTGGCGCGCCACGATGGCGGGCAAGCGCATCCGAGGGCAGAAGTACCAGGTGCCTGGGCCGACCACGCGCGGCGATGGGCGGCCCGAAGTTTAGCAAAAGCAGCGCCGATACCCGAGCTGGCGCCGGTGATGACGACTTTGCTTTCCATTCCACGCAGCGTACCCGCACCTCGGTACAGTGCGCCGCTTCGTGGAGTTTCCTTTTCAGTCGCTCGACAAGGCGTTCCTTGCCGGCACCCTGGCGCCGTGGGCGTCGTTCGCGCCCGTGTGGCGTCTCGAGTACCGCGGCGACGTATCCGAGGAGCAGCTGCTGCGGGCGCTCGAATGGGTGCTTGCGCGCTACCCCTGGTGTTCTGCAAGGGCGGTCAACGAAGCCTGGGTGCTTTCGGGCGACGTCGACCCACGCTGCCAGTTCAAAGTCTTGGATCTGCGCGGCACGGCAGATCCAGCGCGCGAGGCCGCGCTGGCAGATCGCTTCCTCGCGCTCGAGTGCGAGCCTCCCTTCAACCTGACCTGGATTCGCCGCTCGGATGACTCCGGGGTGCTGGCGTTTCAACAACACCATTCCCTGGCCGATGGTCGCGCGTTCCTCGCTCTGCTCTGGGACTTCGTGCGCTGTCTCGATGAGAGGTCCTCGCCGCTGCCTGCGGGCATCGTCGCGCGTCGGGCAGAACGAGAGGTGCTGCCAGAGCGCGGGGTCTGGGTCTTCCTTCGAGGGGCGCTGCATACCCTTGGCGAGTTGCTTCTCGGGAACCTCAAACCGCTGGCGCCGCTGTTCAGCAACCAGGGCCTCGACTACACGGGCGGAAATCGCACCCAGCACCTGCTGGTGCCGAGCGCGCGAATCGATGGGTGGCGGGCGTGGCGCACGCGGCTTGGGCTGTCGGTGAATGACCTGTTGGCAGGCGCCCTGTGTGTGGCGCTGACCCGCTGGAGCGCGCTGAATGGCGCTCGGCCGGGCGCGCACAACCTGCTGATGCCAATCGACGTGCGGCCGCGCGATGGCTTCACTTCGTTCGCCAATCACCTGTCGTCGCTGCAGCTGCGCTGGTCGGGCCGAGAGGTTCGCCCGCTGGTGCTCGCGCGCGAGTTACAACGGGCCGCGGCGCCGGTGCTCGCTGCGCGCTTGCCGTGGAAGCGAATCCTCTTCGACGCGCTCTTGATTCGCGCGACGCCGATGCGGTTGCTTCGCAGCGCGCTGCTGGTGAAGCGACAGTTGCTCACCAACTACTCGTTTTCAAACCTCGTACCGTTGGGGACGCCTGGCGCCGGGTCCGACGGCCGGTGGCGCACGCGAACGCTGGTGGTCGAACGGTTGCTCGTCACCACGCCATGCACTCCGCCACAGGGTGCAAACACAACCGTGGTCCGCTACGCAGACCAGGTGTGTTTCAACTTCAACTTCAAGGACTCGGCGCTCGAGGCACGACACGTTGACGCACTGGTGAGGGAATTCTCTGTAGCGCTTGACGAGCTCGAGCAGGATCTCGAAGCGGCAAGCAGCATCACCCAATGATTGCACGACGCGGCCTCCTCACCGCGACGTCTGCGGGGTGATTTGTCGATGGTAGAAAACGCCGAAAGGAAAGTGAACGCTTGCGGTAGAAACTCGACCATGTCCACTGCCCGCGCCGCTTTCGCCGTGGTTCTCACCCTTAGCGTGACTGGCTTGGGAGCCGCGCCTGTCGAGAAGAAGCCGCTAAAGCTCGGAATCGCACCTGCGCACGGCGCCGAACATGCGCAGAAAGCCAGCGCGCTGATCGAGCCCTACCTCACCACCGCGTTGGGCAGCCCCGTCACCGTCGTCATACTTCCTGGGTACGCCGAGCTGTCGGATGCGCTGGCCAGCGGCGCGGTCGACCTGGCGTGGATTACGCCGCTCGCATTCGTTCGCGCGTCGCAAAAGAACGGCTACGTTCAGGCGCTGTCGAAGGCGATGCGCAGTGGAGACGGTGGCCTGTCGTATCGGTCGGTTTTCGTGGTGAAAACTGGATCTCCGGCAACGGCGCTGGCCGACCTGAAGGGGAAGAAGGTGGTCTGGGTCAACCTGCTTTCGACTTCTGGGTACCTGTTTCCGCGCGAGCTGCTGCGAAAGGAGAACCACGACCCCGACAAGTTCTTCTCAGCCGAGTCGTTTGCCGGAGATCACCCCTCGGCGTGCAAGGCAGTGCGCGAAGGCAAAGCCGACGTGGCTGCGACGTTCGCCGGTGGAGTGAGCGACGCCGCCACCTTGAAGGCCGATGGATGCGCGGATGCGCCGCCAATTTCCGACTTCCGCATCATCGCTTCGACAGGCAACCTGCCCAACGAAGTCATCGCCGCGTCTTCGGACTTTCCGGCCCCACGCATCAATGACGTGCTTGCGGCATTCGGCCGAATGGGAAAGAGCGACGCCGGTAAGAAGCTGCTCACCGAGGCTTTTCGTTGCAACGGTTGGGGCGTCGCGGTCGATGGCGACTTTGCGCCGGTGCTCGAGCTGTTGAATGCGAAGGATGCGAAGGCCTTGGTTGCGCCGGCGCGAGAGCCAAAGAGCAGAAAATAGCCGACGCGCGCTTCAGACGCGGTCGTGCTCTTCCAGCGTCAGCATCGACCTCGTTTCGCGGCGGCTATCGCTTGCGGCGGTACTCTGCACGACTTCAAGCAACTCGCGCGACAGCTCACGCAGCTCACGGCAGGTCTCGGTCACCTGTCGCGTGGTCTCGAGCTGGCTGAT
>JANOHG010001128.1:0-4933 GCA_031406375.1 Archangiaceae bacterium
GGCTGCGGAACTCGCAGCGCCGCTGTGGGGTTGGTGGTTGGGTAAGTCGACGCAGTACGACGCGCCGCTTCCCGATTTTTCAACCGAGCCACTGCTGGTGAAGCAGACGATCTGCACCGAAACCGGAAGGCTTCTCAACCCCAGTTGCAAAGGCATCGTCGCGCCCTTTGTGCCAGGTACGGTGCCGACTCAGACGTGTGCGACCGAGCATCCAGAAATCGACCCTGGACTCGTTCCATCTGCGCACGAGAGCCTGTGGAAGCGAAAGGCGCGCGAGGCGGCTGAAGCGCTGGACGCGGGTTCCCTGGACGAAGGCTAGGTACGACACCCGCTGCAACATTCGCAGGTGTTTAGTTCCGCCGGGCGCATCGAATCGCCGCTATAGCAGCGCCCTTCATGAGCCAAGTTGAACTGCCTTCCATCGTGCAGACAGGCGCGCCGGTGCTTCGAGCCCGAGCGATCGAAGTTGATCCCAAGCGAATCAACAGCAGCGAGTTTCAGACGCTTATCTCGACCATGATCGACACCATGCGTGCCGCGCCGGGCGTGGGCCTCGCTGCTCCTCAGATCGGAATTCCGTGGCGGGTAATCGTGCTCGAGGACGACGAACGGCTCATCGCTGCTTCGAGTGACACCGAGCGCGCAGAGCGTGAGCGGGTGCCGTTTCCGACGCGGGTCTTCATCAACCCCGAGTTGAAACTGCTCGGAGAGAAGACCGAGATATTTTTCGAGGGCTGCCTGAGCGTCGATGGCTATGCCGCGCTGGTCGAGCGCAGTCACGAGGTAGAAGTGGTGGGGCTGGACGAGAACGCGGTCGAGCAGGTGTGGCGGGTGAAAGGCTGGCCGGCACGGATCCTTCAGCACGAGGTGGATCATCTCAACGGTACCCTTTACATCGATAGAATGAAGACCCGTTCATTCACCACGTCGCGGCAGGCGCGTGAGCTTTACAGCGGAAGACCGATTTCCGAGATCCTAAACATGCTGAAGATCAACGACAGCCCGTGATCCGCACGTAAATTGCCCAGATGGTGATCTTCAAGAGTGCTGTTCGCCTGCTGTTTGCGGTTGCGATGGTGGGTGTCGGAAGCCTTCACTTCATCGACCCTGCGCCTTTCGTCCGCATCGTGCCCGCTGCGCTGCCGGCGCCTTTGCTGCTGGTCTACGTCAGCGGCGTGTTCGAAATCCTCGGTGGCGTTGGGCTGCTGCTTCCCAAAGTCCGGCTCTACGCCGCGTGGGGGTTGATTGCCCTTTTCGTCGCGGTATTCCCCGCCAACGTCAACATGGCAATCAATCACCTTCAGCTCGATCCGGCGAACCCCATTCCCCAGTGGGCCGCTTGGGCTCGACTTCCCTTTCAGGCGCTCTTCATCGCCGTCGCTTACTGGCTGCGAAAATAGACATCCTCGTCATGCTGGGCTCGAGTCTTGAAGCTCGACCTGGACTTCCGCGGCACCCTACAGGTTGATGCCCAGCATGATCCGACCCACGAGAGGAAGGTCGGGCCCGAAGCCGACCCGAACATTGCTCGCATCGAAAATCGGAACGGCCACCGGAAATCCGAGGTGGCCCGAAAGCCACAGCCGCCCCCGCGCGAGTGCGAGCGTCGGCCCGAGAACGGCTCCTCCGAGGTGAAGGTGATGGTTGTGGACGTGAAGGCGAGGGTTATCGAACCCACGCGGAATGAACGCCCAGAGCTCGACGCCCAGATTGACCGACGGTACCCAGCCATCGGCTTCGACAAGGTTCGCCGAAGCGCCCACAGAAAGCTCGAACCAGGCCCAGCGAATCCCTTGAGGATCGTTGTTGATGGCTGGAATCCACAGCGATTCCCAATACGAGGCATTCGCGGCCAGCAGAAAACGCCCCAGCGTCTTCGAGGCGCCGAGCGTGAAGCGAAACTGCGTGGGGTGGTACCGTTCGAACCAGTGCACCAACTGGAACTGCACGAAGAGATCCACCGGCCACTTTCCCAGTTCGACCGGTCGCCACCTCAGCTCGCTGACCCACATCATGATCCCCGACTGGTCGTCGGCTACCGCTGGATTCCCATTCATGTCGCGGGGCGGAATCACGTTTCCCGCTGCGTCCTTCGTCGATTCGGGCTGAAGCGCGACGAAGGACTTCTTCTCGAGCACCAAAAAGCTTGCGAGCTCGAGGCTGTCGAGTAGGCCAAACCGAAATCCCAACCAGAACATCCCGTTGGTCACCGTTCGGTCGTTGCGGTGCGAAGCGTTCGATGGCCGGCCGAAGTCCAGCCAACCTTCGAGTTCGATTTCGCCTTCCGCGTTGCTGCTCGCGTCGGTCGTCATGTCGAAGCGACGCACGCCGGCGTTCGCCTCGAGTGAAATCACCAACACGCAGAGCGCAGCGACCAGCTCACTTCGTTTCCATCTCATAAGTCCCGTCCCAATCCGTTTGTGGGGGATCTTTAAGAAACTCGCGGCAGCGGGCGGAAAACGTGGATGACGGCCCGTCGTCGACGGCAAGCTCAAAAAGCGCGAGGGCTTCCTCGAAGCGACGGGCACGGTAGAGCATTAGACCAGCTGTGAACCCGTCGCGAATTTTCGATTGCTCAGCGGTGAGCTCGCCCTTGCGCGCCATCAACTCGTAGACCCGCACCGGCCGGGCCTTGCCTTTCACCTTCAGCACATCGAGCTCGCGCGCTTCTATCTGGTCGCGCGCGTGCTCGAACGTCTCTTCCGAGATCATCATCTGGGTCCCGTACTGTTTGTTGGCGCCCTCGAGCCGCGAGGCAAGGTTCACATTGTCGCCAATCGCGGTGTAGTTAATCTTGTCGGTCGCTCCCATGTTCCCGACGATTGCGATTCCGGTGTTGAGCCCGTACCGAACGCCGAATTCCGGTTTCCCCGCCGCCTTCCATTCGGCCGAGATCGCCTGTGCAGCGGTTCTCATCTCGAGCACCGCGAGGCAGCCGAACACCGCGTGATCCGCGGCGTGTCGCGGAGCGTTCCAGAACGCCATGATTGCATCGCCTTCGAACTTGTCGACGTAGGCACCGTGCTTGATCAACACCCGCACCATCGCGTCGAGGTACTGATTGAGCAGCGCGACCAACGCTTCGGGCTCGAGCTTCTCGGAAATGGTGGTGAAGCCCGCGACGTCGCAGAAGAGGACAGTCAGCTCGCGCCGCTGCCCCTGAAGCGAGACTCCCTTTTGTCCGGTCATCACGTCGTCTGCCATCTCACGCGAGAGGTACCGGCCCAGCGCGTCCTTCGCGACTGCGCGCTCTCGCAGTCCTTGCACCATCGCGTTGAAGCGACGGGCGAGCTCGCCCAACTCGTCTTGGCGATCCGCGCGCACGCAGACCAGCAGATCTCCAGCCGCCACCTTGACCGCCGCAGCCGAAATCTCGTTGATCGGCCGACTCAGGCTTCGCGACAGGCCGACGGCAATCATCATCGCGAGCAGCGCGACACCACCGCCGATCTCGAACAGCTCGAGCCGCGCACGCGACACCGTTCCAAACTCGGCGGCGCGCGAATAGAAGACGCCTGCTTTCACCGGGCCATCAACCATGCCGGGCACCGCCAGCGGCATCGCATAATACGGCGCATCCTCCAGCATCACCGGCGTCGGGCCGGCGCCTGCGGCAGGCTTACTGGCGAGCCACTGCGCCGCAGCCTTTTCGACGGCCTCGCCTGCATCACGGTTCCGAAAGGTGCTGTCGATGGCGACGCCGCGATCGATGAATACCGCGTCGGCTCCGGTCGCAACCACCCGCTCGAGCTCCAACCGGTGGGTAGCGATTACCGCCGCACCGACGACTTCATCGCCTCCGATTCCCGAGGAGTGGAAGACAACCCGGCTGCCAGCGGCGAGATAAAGGCCGCCTTGCAGCGCGGGAACGGTGGGCGTGTCGGAACGCAGGCGCGGGCCGCTCCAGAGCATTCGCGCAGATTCGTCGCCGCTGCTCAGCGCACCGAGCAGCGTCGAGACTTGAAGGTGTTCCATCACTTCGGTCTCGAGGGTCACCCGCGCGTCATCGCCCGACTCGCCGTATGCGAGGGTGCCGTCAATGCCGACGAGCAACAACAAATCTTGCTCGGGCACGCCCTTCGCGTCCTCGACCCAATACTCGTCGACGAACGAGCCAAAATAGTCGTCTGCGTTCTTGCGTCGGGCTTCGGCGGTGTCGCCACCCAGCTTCTCAGGGTCGGCCAGCCCCGCGCGCGCGGTGAGGCCTCCCTTCACGCGCGCGTCGTTGGTGAGCGGCCGCAGCAACAGGCGCGAACGGTGATCGCGATCCGAAAGGGTGCTGAGAATCACCGACGATGCGCTGGCGATCGCCCGTTCGGACACCGGGACGTAGGCGCTCTGGATCACGCGTCCGGCAAACCAGGAAGTAAGCACGACGAGGGTGAGGATGAGACCGGTGAGGACGAGGAAGAGCTTGGGCCCGAACTTCACTTCCACTTGTCCTCGAGGCCTACCGCCTCACCCATCGCGCCACCGTCGGGCTTCTGCGAGGCGTAATCGCCCTTTTCCCGACGCTTGTGATTGAGCATCAGCTGTTCGACACCGCTCGTTCCGTCGATGATGAGGTTGAGCTTCGTCGTCTGGCCTTCTTTGATTTCGATCGGCAACTCGACCAACTTTCCCGCCGAGCGATGCCAGGCGACGATCGTCCAGCTTCCGGGCTGAATTGCTTCGATCCTGAAGGGCGCAGACGCGCCGTCCGCCGTCGACAGCAGCACGAAACGATCATTGGGCACGACGTAGACCGTCGAGATCATCTCTTTGTGGATGTCGCAAAACACCGTCACCGGGCCTTCGGTGGTCAACGGCCTGGTGGTGAAGGGCTTGTCCTTCGGTCGGTATTTTTCTGATTGGAACTTGGTGTTCGGCGACGGATTCATCGTAGACGAAACGCAGCGCCGGCATGGTGCGCGTGCCGAGACGTTCGGCGAGG
>JANOHG010000370.1:0-2793 GCA_031406375.1 Archangiaceae bacterium
CCGAACAACGCGCCGGTAAGTTGATTGTAGGTAGACGCGAGCTGCTCGGGCCGGTTGATCGCGAAGTCGTCCGGCTTGTCGGGAGGCGAGCTTCGAGCGCGCCGAAGGATCCCGACCAACTGATCCTCCGCAGCGTCCATCATCCTTGGGTTCTCGACCGCGACGCCGATTTCAATGCTTCGTCGGGTTCCGAACTGTCCTTGAAACGTCCGGAACGGGATGATCACCTTCAGATCCATGCTCTGCTCGAGCAGCTTGCCGCGTCGAACGAGGGTGCCAACGACGGTGTAGAGGCGGTTGCCGACCCGAATTGACGCACCGAGCGGGCTCGAGTGCGGAAAGAGCGTGTCGGTGACGTCTGAGCCAAGCACCGCAACCGCGCGCCGGTTCTCGCCATCGCTCTCAATCAAGAACCTGCCGGTGGCAACCTCATGGCTCGAGACGGTCAGATCCTCAGGGGTGGTTCCAGTGATGTCGACGCCAGTGAGGCTGTTGCCCTGGAAGGTGACGTCTTCCTGATCATCCACCGAAGGTGCCACTGCCACCGCAAAGGTCGACTGCGCGCGGATCGCTTCCACGTGCTCCATCGTCAGCGGCTTGCGATTGCGAAACTCCCACCAGTTTCCCATTTGCACCCAGGGCTGGCGCGCGACGTACAGCGCGTTGCTGCCAAGGCCGGCCAGCTGCTTGTCGAACGATCCGTTGAGGCCCTGGATGATGCCGACGATCGCCAGCAAGGTCGCCACGCCAATGCCAACGCCGACGGTCGTGAGCGCAGTGCGAAGCTGATGCGCCCGCAGCGACATCACCGCGATCCGCGCACCTTCGACGAAGTCGACCCGGAAGCTCATCAGCTGGGGGCCGCCAGCCGTGGATCATCGCGCAGGTTCTGCAGCGCGACTTCGCGCCCTATTCCATCGGCGATCACGTTGCCGTCCGACAAGCGCACCGCGCGCGGACATCGGGCTGCGAGCTTAGGCTCGTGAGTGACCAACACGATCGTGTGCCCAGCGTTGTGCAGCTCGTCGAACAATCGAATGATCTCTTCGCCGGTCGCTGAGTCCAGGTTCCCAGTTGGCTCATCTGCCAGCAGCAGCGACGGTTCGCTGGCGAGCGCGCGGGCGATCGCCACCCGCTGACGTTGCCCGCCTGACAGCTCGTTGGGCCGATGCATCATCCGATCTTGAAGTTTCACCTGCCGCAGCGCACCCATCGCCTTCTCGCGCCGTTCCTTCGAACGCATCCCACGATAGACCAACGGCAGCTCGACATTGGCCAGCGCCGTCTCGCGCGGCAGCAGCTGAAAGTTCTGAAAGATGAAGCCGATCTCGCGGTTGCGCACCCCTGCCAGATCGTCGTCCGGCATGTGCGCCACATCACGGCCGTTGAGGTGGTATTCGCCGCGGGAAGGGGTGTCGAGGCAGCCAATGACATTCATCAGCGTGCTCTTTCCCGAGCCCGACTGGCCGATGATCGCGACCCACTCGCCCTTGTCGATTGTCAGGTTGACTCCGCTCAGCGCATGCACGGTTTCACCTCCGACGAAGTAGGTGCGCCAGATGTCCTTGAGATCGATCAGCATCAGCCCTTCTTCGACCCACGACGCTTTTTGCCTTCGCCCACCTTTACTTCTTCCACCAGATCCCCCTCTTTGAGCTCCTTCGCCAAGGTACGGTAGGGACCTTCGATCACCTGCTCTCCTTCGTTGAGCCCCTCGAGGATCTCGACCTCGGTGTCCGATGAAATGCCCGTGCGTACGCGGCGCAAGTGGGCCTTTTTTTCGGCATCCACCACGAAGACAATCTTCGCGAATGCCTCCGAGCTGCGCGGGGCCTTGATCGCGCCCTGTTCAATCGAGGGGCTCAGATCACTGAGCATCTTCTCGGGTCGCACCGTCACCGCTTGCACTGGCACCGTCACCGCCGAGTCGCGGCTCTCGGCCTTGACCCGGACCTCGGCGCTCATCCCCGGCAGAACGCCCGGGGGTCGGGCGGTGAGCGCGATCGTCACCGGGAAATTGGTCGTTTCCTGCTCGGTGCCCGAGTTTCGAATCAGCGCCTTCTGCGCGATCTCGATCACGGTGCCCGAAAACGTCTGGCCTTCGAGCGCGTCAACCTTCACTTGGGCGCTCTGGCCCGCCTTCAGATGCACCACTTCGTGCTCCCCCACTTCGATCTTCACTTCCATCGTGGCGAGCGCGGCGATCGTCATCACCACGTCTTCCGAGAAGTCGCTGCCGCGCACCCGTTCGCCGACTTCGCGGGTCAGCTCGATTACCGTGCCGTCAATCGGAGAGACCAACGTCGTTTTCGCCAGCTCATTTTGAGTCTCGTCAAGCCGGGCAGAAGCCTGGGTCGCGCGATCTTTCACGCCGCCGAGCCGGGCGACCGCGGTGTCGCGATCGGCGGTCGATCGTTCGAGCTCTGCTTTTGACGCCATTCCTTTCTCGACCAGGCCGCTGACCCGCGCCATCTCGGCCGACGAACGATCGACTTCGACCTGCGAGGCCTGCACGTCAGCGCGGGCAGCGCTGAACGCCGCCTGCGCCTGCTTCATCGCCGCCTCGAACCTTCGCTTGTCGAGCTTGCCCAGAAGCTGCCCTTTGGTGACCAGCTCGCCTTCTTTGATGTTGAGCTCGATCAGGTCACCCGAGAGGTTGCTCGAAATCTTCACGGTCGTGGCGGCCTGCACCTTTCCGGCGCCGGTGACGGTGCGCGTGATCGGCCCACGTTTCGCAAACCCCAGCTGCACCTCAACCGTCGGCGGCGGCTTCTCGCGCAATCCACCGAAGGC
>JANOHG010000373.1:0-1404 GCA_031406375.1 Archangiaceae bacterium
AACGGGTTCAAGAGCGGGGCGTCAAAGTGTTGCAACAGCTGAGTTTGAAAACAGCCGGCAAGGAACTCGAAGAGCTGGTCACAGAAGGCATGCGCCGCCCCCGCGCCGAGGCCGTGTGGGCGCTGGCGCGGCTGCACCCGGATCGCGCGAAAGCCATCCTGCCTGGGTTGTTGGAGTCTTCCGACATCGGCGATCGCTGCGCTGCGATCGGCGCGCTGCTGTCATTCGTGAGCGAAGAGGGCGTCTCGCCAGCTGCTCAGGCGCTGGAGGCGCTGCTGAATCGCGGCGCCAACGCTCCAACGATGGAACGCCGCGAGGTGGCCCGGCTGCTGGGTCGTCTGAAAGACGATGCGTTGGGCCAAGGGCTGGCTCGATACCTCGAAGACGCCGACGGCTCGGTGCGTCGGGTTGCGATTGCTGCGGTGGGGGCAGGTGCGTACCTCAGCCTCGCGCCGCGGCTGCTTCGCTTCCTCACCTGGCCCGATGATCGCCGGCCGGCGCGCGAAGCACTGTCGGCGATGAAGGACGGTGCGGTGCCGCTGCTGGCCCACGCGCTTGATGATCGAAGCCGCGCGCTGCAGCTTCGCTTTCAACTGCCCCGCGTGCTGCGGCAGATAGGTACCCCCGCCGCGTTCGACGCACTGCTGTTCTCGAACGCGATCGATGACGCCTTCTTGCACTACCGCGTCGGAGTTGCGATCGCTCGGCTGCGAGACGAACACCCCGAGCATCCTGTCGACCGGACGCGGGTGGTCGAGGCGCTCGAACGTCGGCGGGAGACCTGGCGGGGGCTCTCACCGGCCTTTATCGATCTGCAGGCTGCGCTGGGCAAGCAGGCGCTGGTCACCCGCGCGGTCGGCGATCGCCTCGATCAGTCGTTCGAGCTTTCATTTTGGCTGCTGGGCCTGGTGCACGACGCCAAGGCAATGCGTCGGGCCCATGCGCATCTGGCGGGCAACGATCCTCGCCGCAAGGCGTGGGCGATTGAGCTGGTCGACGAAGTATTGACGCCTGACGAGAAGCGGCTCGTTCAGGATCAAATCCACACCCACCACCGCGCGCAGAAGGCCGGCGAGCCGAGGCGGCTCGAAGGGCACTTGCAGGCATTGTGCGCAAGCAAGGATCCCGTGCTGCGTGCCTGTGCACGGGGCGCAGCGCGCGAACGGGGCTTATGGCCGCTGAGACTCAAGGAGGACGACATGGCGGATGTGACGATCAAGCGACTGTTCGCGCTCGAGGGCGTTGAGATTTTCGCTCAAAGCGACGTCGACGATTTGGCTGCGGTGGCCGCGGTTGCGAAGGAACAGCAGTTCAAGGCAGGCGACCACGTCTACCAGGTTGGAGATCCAGGCGACGCGCTCTATGTGATTCTCGAAGGCGCAGTCGAGGCTCGGCGTGAAGGTG
>JANOHG010000383.1:0-5605 GCA_031406375.1 Archangiaceae bacterium
CCGTCGCCTGCTGCGCTGTCGAGGACATCGGACAGCAACGTGCCGCGGTGAACCCGAACCAGCACAGGCCCCGGCTTCGACAGATCGCCCTTCACCAGCGCGAGGTGCACGGTGGGGATCGACATCGCTGGTGTACGCATAGGCGAACAGCTTGCCAAGGGGCGGCCGTTCGACCTCGGTGACGCCGACGCGTTTAATCAGCCGCTCGCGCGCCAGCCGCCAGGAAATCAAATCTGCCACCGACAGCAGCACCAGCTTGTGCTTTTTCGCGAAGCGAATCAGATCTGGGCGGCGCGCCATCGTGCCGTCTTCCTTCATCACCTCGCAGATGACGCCCGCGGGCTTGAGCCCAGCGAGCCGCGCGAGATCAACCGAGCCTTCCGTTTGACCGGTACGAACGAGGACTCCACCGTTGCGCGCGCGCAGTGGGAAAATGTGACCCGGTCGCACCAAATCGGTTGGCTTGGCATTGGTCGCGACGGCAGCCAGCACCGTTCGGGCGCGATCGGCTGCCGAGATTCCAGTGGTCACTCCGCGTGCGGCTTCGATTGAGACGGTGAAGGCGGTCTGAAAAGGCGACGAGTTGTCCTGCACCATCAACGGCAGCCCCAGCTGGGCGATGTGCTGCTCGGTCAGAGACAGACAGATGAGGCCGCGACCGTGGCGCGCCATGAAGTTGATCGCCTCGGGGGTGACCTTCTGGGCCGCCATCACCAGATCGCCTTCATTCTCGCGATCCTCGTCGTCGGTGAGGATCACCATCTTTCCGCGTCGAATCTCAGCCAGCGCCTTGTCGACCAACGCCAAAGAGTGCTGTTGCTGCGAAGAAACCATATTGGAAAGAGTCATTTGGCGGACAACGGGCCAGATGGCAACCGCTACTGGTCACAAGCTAGGGAAAACCCGCATCCCGCAGCTGCGCCTGGGTCAGGCCCGTGCGCAGCCCATGCAGCCGGGCGACGTACTTTCCGACCAAATCGCCTTCGAGATTGACCTGGCCACCCACGCCCTTGGCCTTCAGCGAGGTGCGGTTAACTGTTTCGGGAATCAGCGCCACCCAAAAGCTTGCCGCCTCGACCCGGTTGACGGTGAGGCTGATGCCGTCGAGCGCCACCGAGCCCTTGTCGATGAAAAGAGGAGCCAACTTCGGCGCCAGCGACACCGCCAGCAGCCAGGAACCCGCTTCGGCGCGTGCTTGAAGAATCTCGGCGACGGCGTCGACATGGCCCTGTACCCAATGGCCACCCATTCGATCGCCGACCTTCAGCGCGCGCTCGAGATTCACCAAAGTGCCAGTGCGCCAGCTGCCAAGCGTCGTGTGGCGCAGCGTCTCAGGAGACGCCTCGACGCGAAAGGTCGAGCCGTGATGCTCGACAACCGTCAGACAGCAGCCGTCGCAGGCGATCGACTCACCCAACCGCAAATCGGCGGGAAAACGCGAGCGGATCCACACCTCGGTCATCGGGCCTGAAGCGACCCGTTCGACGACGCCGACGTCCTCGATCAGGCCAGTGAACATCAGCGCTGCTTCGAAGGCTTCTTTGGAGCTCCTGGTTTGACCTTCGCGCGTTTGGGTGTCGCGACCGCGTCGATGAACTCGACGATTCGGCTGTCTGCCTTGCGCAGACGACGGCTGAGCATCCGGCAGATGTTCTGGAGGATGATTACGTACGCGTAGTTGTCTTCACGGTAAAGGTTGTAGAGGTCCATGTTGGTCAGCGAGTAGGTGCGCGCCTTCTTCCGCGCCACCACCGTGCCCGAACGGGGTTGCAGCTCGACCAGCGTCATTTCTCCGAACGTCTCGCCTGAGCCGAGTCGCACGATCGGAATCCGATTGCCGGTGTCGGCGCGGCGCGAGACTTCGACCTCTCCGTCGCGAAGCACGTACATCGTTCGACCCAGCTCGCCCTCGGCGAAGATCGTTTCACCCTGCTCGAACGAGCGTTCTTCGAGCAGGTCGATCAGCCGATCAAGCGAATGTCCTTCCAGGCCGCCAAAGACGGGCACGCTTCGCAGGAAGGTGACGAGTGAAGTCGAGTTAGAGCTGAGCATGCACGGACAAAACCCGATTGCAGGCGATCAGGCAACGCCGAAGGCGAGCCGCCCTTCATCGATTGGCGGAAGTTTAGGCGCGAGACACCACGACCGCCGCCGTTTACCCTCACTCGTCTTCTTCCCTCAGCGCGGCGAGAACACTGAGATCCTCGAGCGTGGTGGTGTCTTGGGTGGTCAACTTCCCCGCCGCGACGTCGCGCAACAGCCGCCGCATGATTTTCCCCGAGCGCGTCTTGGGCAGCGCAGCCGCGAATCGAATTTCATCGGGTCGGGCGATCGCGCCGATTTCCTTGGTGACATGCGCCACCAACGCTGACTTCACCGCATCCGTGCCTTCGATTCCCGCCTTCAAGGTCACGAACGCCACCAGCGCAGTGCCCTTCAGGTCGTCGGGCCGACCCACCACCGCCGCCTCGGCAACCCGGCCTTCCGACACCAACGCGCTTTCGACCTCGGCGGTGCCCAGTCGATGCCCCGCGACATTCACCACGTCATCGACCCGGCCGATGAACCAGAAATACCCGTCGGCATCGCGACGCGCCCCGTCGCCGGTGAAGTAGAGGTTGGGGATTTCCGAGAAGTAGGCCGCTTGATAGCGCGCGTCATCTCCCCACAGCGTGCGCAGCATCGACGGCCACGGCCGGGTGATGAAGAGCTTTCCGGCTCCGATGGAAATCGGCGCCCCCTTCGAGTCGCAGATTTGCAGGTGAATGCCGGGCAGCGGCAGCGTCGCCGAGCCTGGCTTGGTGGGTGTCGCGCCCGGCAGCGCAGTGACCATGATGCCCCCCGTCTCGGTCTGCCACCAGGTGTCGACAATTGGGCATCGACCACCGCCGATCACCTCGCGGTACCACATCCACGCCTCGGGGTTGATCGGCTCGCCCACCGAGCCCAGCAACCGCAGCGACCGCAGGTCGTGTTTGCGCGGGTGCTCTTCTCCCAGCCGCATGAACGCGCGAATCGCCGTCGGCGCCGTGTAAAGCACCGTCACCTTGTGCCGCTCGATCAGATCCCAGAATCGATCCGGGCCCGGCGTCGTCGCAGCGCCCTCGTACATCACCACCGTCGCGCCGTTCATCAGCGGGCCGTAGACGACGTAGCTGTGGCCCGTGACCCAACCGACGTCGGCGGTGCACCAATAGATGTCGTCCTCACGCAGGTCGAACACCCACCGCGTCGTCAGGCTGGCCCACACCGAATACCCGCCGGTGCTGTGCAGCACTCCTTTGGGTTTACCCGTCGAGCCCGAGGTGTAGAGAATGAACAGCGGATGCTCGCTGTCCACCCACTGGGGCGGCGATTCCAACTCTTGAGAATTGACCAGCGTATCCCATGCCAGCTCGCCACTTTTTAGCGACAAGCCCTTGCCGGTACGCAGCGCGACCACCACCGTGTGCACCGACGGCATTCCGAGCCTCACCGCCGCCCTCACGTTCTCGAGCAGCGGTACCGCCTGCCCTTTGCGCCAGCCGCCATCAGCGGTGAGCAGCACGGTGGCCCCCGCGTCGTTCATCCGTTCGCGAACTGCTTCGGCCGAGAAGCCCCCGAACACCACCGAGTGCACCGCTCCGATCCGCGCGCACGCCAGCATCGCGATCGCCGCTTCGGGCACCATCGGCAGGTAAATGCCGACCCGATCGCCCGCCTTCACTCCCAGCGACAGCAAGCCGTTGGCGAGCAAGCACACCTGGGCATGCAGCTGCGCATAGGTAAGCGTGCGCTGGTCTCCAGGCTCACCTTCGAACCGAATCGCGACTTTGTCGCCGCGCTCTTCGAGGTGGCGATCGAGACAATTGAACGCAAGGTTGGTCTTGCCACCGACAAACCACTTCGCATGCGGCGGCTTCCAATCGAGCACCTGCGCAAAGGGCGAATGCCATGAAATCTCTTCGCGCGCCCGTTTTCCCCAGTAGGCACCCGGATCCGCGTCGGCCTCGGCGCACAGAGCGCGGTACTGCTCCATCGAGCCGATCTGCGCGCGCGCCGAGAATTCGGGGGGCGGGGGGAAAACCCGCGTCTCGCTCATCACTGTCGAGATTTCTTTCATAGCAGTCGTGGCTCTCCGCTTTGCGAAGCGCGCGACTTTAGGCACAAACACCACGAGCGGTGCGTAGAGTGCGTGCCATGGCTTTGTACAAGAATCCGATTCCCACCGTCGACTGCATCGTCGAACTGCCGCGCGATCGCATCGTGCTCATCATGCGCAAGAACGAGCCGGTGGGGTGGGCGCTTCCTGGAGGGTTCGTCGACGAGGGAGAGCCGCTTCACGTTGCGTGTGTGCGAGAAGTGAAGGAAGAAACAGGCTTGAACGTGGACCTTTCGGAACAGTTCTTCACCTACTCGGATCCCACCCGAGATCCGCGCAAGCACACCGTCAGCACCGTCTACATCGGGCGGGCCGAAGGCGAACCGTCAGGAAGCGATGACGCCGCGGAAGCGAAGGCGTTTGCGCTTGACGAGCTGCCTCGCAAGCTCTGCTTCGATCACGCCACCATTCTCTCGGATTACCTGACCTACAAACGCACCGGGAAGCGCCGAAACATTTGAACCAGACACCGAGACAACGCGCCCTCAAGGCGCTGGCCGACGAACCATTCGACATCGTGGTCGTCGGAGGAGGCATCACCGGCTGCGGCATCGCCCGCGACGCCGCGTTGCGCGGATTGAAGGTCGCGCTGATCGAAAAGCTCGACTTCGCCGCGGGCACCTCGAGCAAGTCTTCGAAGCTGGTTCACGGTGGGCTGCGCTATCTGGAGCAGGCCGAGTTCAAGCTCGTCTTCGAGTCGGTGAGCGAACGCAAGCTGCTGATGAGCCGCGCTCGCCATCTGGTTCGGCCGATGCCCTTCCTCGTCACCCACTTCAAAGGCGATCGCCGCTGGCTGCTGACGCTCGATCTCGGTCTGTGGATCTACGACGCGCTGTGCCTTTTCGGCAGCTACAAGAACCACCGCACCTTTGGCGCGACGCGAACGCTGAAGCTCGAACCCGACCTGAAGAAGCAGGGGCTCACGGGTGGAATTCTCTACTACGACTGCGTGACTGATGACGCGCGGCTGACGCTCGAGAACGCGATCGATGCGCACGCGCTTGGAGCCGTCGTCGTCAACCACGCCCGTGCTGGCGCGCTGCTCAAAGATGCCACCGGGCGAATCGTCGGCCTCACCGCACACGATGAAGAGCCTGCGGGCTCAGGCGCAGCGATCGACATCCGCGCGAAGGTGGTGATCAACGCCACCGGGCCGTGGAGCGACGAAGTGCGCGCGCTCAACGCCCAGAAGCCGATTCTCACGCCGACCAAAGGCACCCACATCGTGCTCGACGCCCAGCGGCTGCCGGTTCGAAATGCGCTGATGATGCTTTCGCCGCGCGATGGCCGAGCGGTGTTCGCGATTCCCTGGGGCCAGGGGCGCAGCGTGATTGGCACCACCGACACGTTCTTCAGCGGCAACCCAAACGAGGTCCACGCAGATCTCGCCGACGTCGAGTACCTGCTCGAGATAGGTAACTACTACTTCCCAGAAGCGAAGCTCGGCGTGTCGGACGTGCTGGC
>JANOHG010000390.1:0-4691 GCA_031406375.1 Archangiaceae bacterium
ACGAACAACACGCGTCGAGTCACAGGGCGAGCCTCCCGAGCATGGGCTTGCGTTGCGGGAGCATAGGCCTTGGTGTCAGAAAGCGCAGTGCTGACTCAATTGGCGATCGCGACAGATGGGTGATTTGTCGCAACCGCTTACCGCGCGAAGCTTCAGCCGGCGAGCGCAACCCGCTTGGGCCACACGCGCTGAAACAGCAGATGCGTCAACCAGCCGACGACGCTGCCGTAGACTGCTCCGGCGAGCACGTCGCTGGGCCAGTGCACGCCGACTCCGATTCGACTCACAGAAATCAGCAGCGCAACCGGCAAGGTAATCCGCAGCGTCGAAGGCAGGGCGAGACCCAGCCCGATCGCGAAAGCGAAACTGGTGGCCGCATGTAGGCTCGGCAGCGAAGGGCCTGTCGCGGCAGCCTCGGCCCAATGTCGCACCAGCTCTTTGGGCATCGCGAAATGGGGCCGCATCCGATTGAAGTAAGGCTTGATCAGCTGGTGACCGACGCTGTCTGCGACCACGCATGCCAGCGTGCCCTGCACCACCGGGCGAAGCCCCTTGACCTTGTGAGTCGCAAGCACCCCCAATGCAACGACGATCGCGATCCCAACGCCGAACAGCTTGCTGGATGCAGCGACCCACAGCGCGTCAAGCGATTCCCACCCCAGCCCGTTGAGGGCACGCAGCAGCGCTTCGTCGAATGGAAATCGATGGTCGATCATGAAACCGGGCGAATCTCTATCGTCAAGTGCGCCAGCGTCACGGCGCTGGCCACTGTTTCCCGGTAACTCTCGAGCGAATGCGGGGCACGACTTTCGACCGCGACAACGCACACCAGCCTTCCGGGGCCGACGCTCCACAGGTGCAGGTCAGCGACGCGCGTGCCGGGTAACGACTCGAGCGCGAGCCGCAGCGCGTCTTTCTGCTTCGAGGTTGGATGCAGGTCGACCAGTTGGCGCGCGCACTCGCGGGTCAACCCGATGCCCCATTTGAAGATCACGACCGCGCCGACAAGCGCCACCACCGGGTCGACCCAAGCAAGGCCGGCATACTGCCCCAGCAACAACGCCGCGATCGCCAGCACGCTGGTCAACGCGTCGGCCACCACGTGCAGGTACGCAGCCCGCAGGTTGTGATCGGCGTGGTGGTCATGCGGGTGGGCGTCGTCGTGCGAGTGGGTGTGCGGCACATCGAGCAGCCAGGCGCAGACGAGGTTCACCCCCAGGCCCAGCACCGCGACAGGCAGCGCTTCTGCGAACCGGACTGCTTCTGGAACCAGCAGCCGGTGCACGCCTTCGAACGCCATGAAAACAGCGACCCCCAGCAGGAAGGCGGCGCTGGTGTACCCCGCCAACGCGTAGACTTTTCCGGTTCCGAACGCGAAGCGGGTCTCTTGGGCCCTGGTACGGGCATACCAATAGGCGACCGCAGACAAGCCCAGGGCCCCGACATGGGTCGCCATGTGCCACCCGTCGGCGGTCAACGCGAGCGAGTGGGTCCAGGTGCCGACCGCGAGCTCAGCCAGCATCATCGCCGCAGTAACCAACGTCACCACGCGGGTGCGGCCCTCGCCTTGGTTGTTCACCACCGGCAGGTGCACCGCGCATTCGGCAGGGTCAGCCGCGGCGGGCTCGTTCACTCGCATTCGTCACACCGCCCGCGCAGCTGCACCTCGACCTTCTGGCGAAGCACCGCCCGCGGAGCGCCCTTGCCCGACGTCACCTTCACCTTCACCTCGACCTCGTCCAGGCACGACACGATTCCGCAGCCGGTGCAGAAGAAGTGGACGTGGCCGGGCAACCCCGTACCAGGGCGAATGCGCTTGAGCTCGAAGCGCCAGACGTGATCTCCGAGATCGGTGCGCTCGACTAAGCCCACTTCGGTCAAGTCGACGAGGTTGCGGTAGACGATGGTGCGATCGAGCCCATCGGCAGCCAAACCTTCGAAGAGCTCGGAATGCGAGATGGGGGTCGTCGCTTCGAAGAGGCGCCGCAACACCACCAGCCGTGGCGAGGTGCTGCGCAGCCCTGCGCCCCGAATGGTGCTCTTGAGCGACTCGGTTGTCACAGCGGGGGACTTCTTCATTCGACGGGATTCTATTCGTACGACACCCCACCCGCGTTGCACAACCCGAGCGGATGAAAGTTCGCCTCAGCGGCTTACTCAGCGCCCATGCAGGGATACCCAACCGAAGTCGCTGCGACGAAGGTTTCCTTGATCGTCCGGGGGCTGGTCCAACGCATCAGGTTCAACATCGAGCCCGCTTTGTCGTTGGTTCCGCTGGCACGGCTTCCCCCAAAAGGCTGTTGCCCAACCACGGCGCCGGTGCACTTGTCATTGATGTAGAAGTTTCCCGCGGCGTGCCGCAACACGTCGGACGCGAGGGCGATCGCCTTTCGATCGCGCGCGAAGACCGCGCCGGTCAACGCATAGGCGGCCGATTGATCACATTCACGCAGCGTCTCGACGTATTGGTCGTCAGGGTAGACATAGACAGCCACGATGGGCGCGAAGATCTCTTCAACCATTATTCGGTGGCGGGGCGTCATGCACCGCACCAGCGTTGGGCGAATGAACCACCCTTCTTTGCGATCGGTCTGACCACCCGCGAGAATCTTGGCGTCGGTGCCATCCTTCGCCAGGTTGAGGTAGCCGCTCGCGTTGACAAACGACTTCTCGTCAATCACCGCGCCCATGAAGTTTCGAAAGTCGGCAACGTCGCCTACTTTCAGCTCGTTGATGGTCGCCACCAGCTTGGCTTCCAGTTTGGCCCAGATGCTTTGCGGCACGTACACCCGTGAACAGGCGCTGCATTTTTGACCCTGGTACTCATACCCGCCCCGGACGATCGCCGTCGCCACCGCGTCGAGATCACCGTCAGCCGAAGGGTGAACGAAGATGAAGTCCTTGCCGCCTGTCTCACCCACGAGGCGCGGGTACTGGTGGTAGCGCGCGATGTTGTTGGCGACCGACTGCCACATTCCGTTGAAGGTGTTGGTGCTGCCGGTGAAGTGCACTCCACCCAGGTCGGGGTTCGCAAGCACGATGCCGCCGATCTGCGCGCCCGGTGACGGCACGAAGTTCAGCACGCCGTCGGGCAGACCGGCTTCCTTGAACAGCTCGATGAGCCGCCAGGCGCTGAGCACTGCCGTTTGCGCCGGCTTGAGCACCACCGTGTTCCCCATGATCGCCGGCGCGGCGAAGAGATTGAGCGTGATCGCGGTGAAGTTGAACGGGGCGACGGCGAATACAAACCCATCCAGCGGGCGGTAGTCGGTCTGGTTCCACACGCCGGCGCTGGAAATCGGCTGCTGCTCCATCAGTGTCTGCGCGAAATGGACGTTGAACCGCAAGAAGTCGATCGCCTCGCACGCTGCGTCGATCTCTGCCTGGTATACGGTCTTCGACTGACCCAACATCGTTGCCGCGGTGATGATCGGGCGGTACTTCGTGGCCAGCAGCTCGGCCGCACGCAGGAAGATGGCGGCGCGCTGGTGAAATGGCATCGCGCCCCACTCGTTTCTCGCCGTCATCGCAGCGGTGATCGCCTGCTGGACGTGGGCTGGTTCTGCCTGATGAACGTCGGCGGTGACGTGCTGGTGGCGATGAGGCGAGAAGGCCTGCAAGAGCTTGCCTGAACGGATCTCTTTGCCTGCAATCACGATCGGAATGTCGAGCTTGTCGGCAGACAGCTTCTTGAGTGCGTCTTTCACCTCGACCCGCTCGGCGGTTCCCGGGGCGTAGGTCCGAATGGGCTCGTTGATTGGGCTAGGGACGCGAACGTTTCCGTGGATCATGTGACGCCGACTTAACTCGGCAGCCTCACCGTCACCACCACTTCGGGCTTCACCTTCAGCGTTCCGAACATCGCGGTGTACGCCTTGATCCCGAAGTCACGCTGATCGAAACGCGCCTCGACAAGCCCATCGGCCGCGCGCGAGCAGCGAATCTCGCGGGTGACTCCGTGAAGCGTCAGTTGGCCGATCACTTCGGTCGCCGTCACGCGCGTCGACTCGAACCGCACCTGAGGAAACTTCGCGGCCTCGAGCACCTGCTTGACGATGTTCTTTTCAATCTCGCCATGCAACATCGTCGGCAGCCCCCCTGGGTTATCGCGCGCCTCTTTGCAAGCGCACACCACGCGCAACGACGTTGCATCGAAGGATGCCGAAACCGACTGCGTGCCCGCGTCAATCTGCAGCTGGGTGACCTTGATCTTCAGGTCGTGCGCCAGCGCGGACAGCACGCCTTCCTTGAACGTGAAGACGAACACCTCGGCCTGTGACGCGTCATAGCGGCTCATTGTTCCTAAAGACGCCGCTCATTCCTTGGGGGCGCCGTCTTCGGCATCGAGCACGGCGCGAACGTTGCGCAGCAGCGTCTGAGGCGTGAACGGCTTCTGCAGGCAGGTAGCCCCCGGCTCGAGCAGCCGCTGCTGCGTCAAAGGGCCAACCGCGTAGCCCGACATCAGCAGCAAGCGAAGGCCAGTGCGCTGCGCGCAGAGGCGTTCGGCCAGCTCGTGCCCTTTCATGTGCGGCATCACGATGTCGGTTATCACCAGATCAATTTTCCCCTCGTAACGCTCGCTCAACGCCAGCGCACTGGCAGGGGTCGCCGCCTCGAACACATGGTAACCCGCCGACTTGAGCACCCGGCACGCGACCGCACGAACGGCGTGATCGTCGTCGACCACCAGC
>JANOHG010000409.1:0-5550 GCA_031406375.1 Archangiaceae bacterium
AACGCGACGTTTTCGAAGCTGACCTGCGCGCGATCATGCAGCCCAAGTTCGACCGCGTCAGCGCGAACGCCATCCTCTGCCCCGCGCAACTTGCCTTCGCTCTTCAGCTGCTCTTTCGTCTTGTGGGTGTCGCCGCCCTTCGACAACACCAGCCCCGCGTCCGATGGCACATTGACGACGGTGCTCGAGCCCTTCGCGGTCGCGAGCGTGAACATCTGCCCAACGCCGCCAGAGAAGATGTTGAACTTGGCGCTCGCGCCTTCGCCGATAGTGACGGGTACACCATCGGCGAAGTGCTGGACGTTGATCAGCGTGTCGCCCCACAGCAGCGCAACCTGAAGCACCTTCGAATCCTCAGCGGGAGTCGCCTCAGCCGGCAGCGGTTCGGTGAAAAGCACCGCCGCGTTGCGCCCTGTGCCGGCAAGAGCGCGAGGAGGCTTCGGAGCTGCCTTCTTCTCGGCCTTCTTCTCTTCGGGCTTCGCTTCTTCCTTGGCAGCCACGGCCACAGCAACAGAGACCAGGGGCGCTGACGGCGCAGGTGCCGAGCCATTGACTTCGCCGCTGAAGACCACCTTCACCAGTGATCCTCCCACCAGCAACTGATCACCTGAAATCAGGGTCACCGGATCCTTGATTGCCTGATCCTTGAACTTGGTGCCGTGCTCGCTGCCGAGGTCGATCGCGGTGACGGCGCCCGACTTCTCGACTTTGAGCATGAAGTGAAGATTCGAGACTCGGGGGTCGGCGATCTTGACCGCTGCGCCCGCCCCAGAGCCGACAATGACGCTCTCGAGATCCGAGGTGGATTCTGAAACCGCGCCGTCCGGGCCGGTGATCTGCAACGTGATGGAGGTCTTTTTGGCCATAGGTTTGTTGAGACGCTCTTAAAGGTTGTCCACCGACTTCTGCAGCTCGGGCACGAAGTTGTCCCGCACCTTGATCAGACTCTTGAAGCTCGTCTTCTTCTTCGAGATTGCGTAGCTGCCTTCAGGCTTCGTGAGATCGCCTTCGACCGCGACGTCCGTAAAGTCGATGACCGTCTTCTTTCGAAAGACGGTCTTGTCGGCTTCCTGAACGACCGTGGTTTTGCCCTGTGCGAAAACAGGCCCTGCAACCGCGACTGCCACCAGGATCACCAAGCGCTTCATCGACGACACCTCCACAGGAGTCAGTGACATCCCGAAACGACTCGGGGTTCCTTTCAAAATTGCGGCGGAAACTAGACGGATACCCAGGTGAATGTCATCCGCCTGGGGCGCTTTTGTCATTTCGAAGGTACCGGAGCAGAAGCCGGAACCGGATCCGCGGCAGCCGGGGCACCGGGCGATCCCTCTTCTTTCGCTGCTTCGTCCGTGACCTTGTCGAGCAGTGATGGGCCGGTGTTCGCCTTCGGCTTCTCTTTGGGCTTCTCGACCGGCGCCGCTTGCGCCCCGACCTTCTGCATCGCCGCGGTCTCGCTGCTGGTGGGCGGCATCGGCATCATGAACATCATGCTGGTGTCGGTGACCGAGCGCACCCGCGAGATCGGGATCCGGCGTGCTCTCGGCGCCCGGCGGAGCGACATCATGATGCAGTTCCTCACCGAGTCCGCGTTCCTGTCGCTGGCGGGCGGCTACGGCGTACGCCCAGCCCGCTCCGCAGATCGCGTCCTGTTGATCCGCTTTGAGCCCAAGCACCTTCTCGAACGCCTGTCCTGCCGCCACGCCCTTCTTCGGATCGCGGCCCTTCTGCCCGTCCAGCGCCCACGCGTAGGCGAGGAAGCCGTCGTAAGATGTCGGATCGAGCGAGGTCGCCTTTGCGAACGAACGCTCGGCATTTTCGTAGTCACGGTACGAGAGCGCGATCGCTCCAATGTTCACGTGGCCAACCGCAAACTTGTCGTTCAGCTGCACCGACTTCTGGAACTGACCCAGCGCCAGGCGGCGCTCATCGATCTTCAGGTAGATCATGCCCAGGTTGTTGTAGACGCCCGGATCCTTGTCATCGAGCTTCTTGGCATTCGCGCTGATGAACTCGGCGAGGCGGTAGTTGCCCTGATCGAAGTAGATCAACGCAAGGTTCTTGTAAGCGTCTGCGTTGTCCTTCGTACGGGCCAGCACGCGTCGCGCGGTGAGCTCGGCCTTGTCGAACTTCTTCGCCAGCCGGTAGGTGACGGCGAGGTTGTTGAGCAACCCGACGTCGAACTCGGCTCCGGGTGCCTTGAGCGCTTCCTCGTACAGCGCGCTGGCCTTGTCGAACTTGTCCTGTAGCCGATAGACTTTGCCGAGGTTGAGCAGCGTCTTGCGGTGGTTCGGATCGAGCTTCGACGCGGCTTCGTAAAACCTTTCGGCCTCAACCAGGTTGCTCTGGCGCTCGGCCACCACACCCAGGTTGTAGTGCGCCGAAACCAACGTCGGGTGTTTGTCTACCAATCTGCCGAAGCTCTTCTTCGCGTCGTCGAGCTTGTTCGCGTCGAACTCTGCGATGCCCTGTTCAAAGAGCTCCTGCGGCGTCTTCTCTTTGGGAGGAGGCGGCGGCTTGTTTACGTTTTCTACCGGAGCGATCACTTCCGGAGTGGTCGCGCAACCTGCCAGCGACCCCAGCGCAAACACGACAATCGACACTTTCAGGTTCTTCATGGCGTTCACCCTGCTCCTGGCGTCGGAGCGGTGGCATTGGTGGGAGCCACCGGCTTACCCACCTCTTTGGTGGGCGTAGGCTTGGGCGCTTCAGGAGCCGCTGCTTCCGAAATCCCCGCGGTCTTCTCCATCGCAGCGGTGACAAAGAACTCGGCGCCACGGAAAGGCACCTCGCGCACCTTCGTGTAGAGGCCCGGGCGGTACTTATTGATCTTGTCCTGAGCCATGATCGTCCACTCGTTGTAGATCGACAGCTCGTAGCTCTTCACCAGCGCCTTCTCGAGGCCCTCGATCGCCTTTTCCTCGAGGGGAAACGCCTTGTTCTCGAGCTCGCCGCGGTACATCGACAACTGATCTTCGTCGAGCCCCTTCGGGTCCGGAGAGTCGAGGAAGTTCTGCGCCAGGTCACCGTAGGCCATACCGATGCGAGTCAAGGACGCGATGCCGTACTCGCCAGAGCCGATCGCGAGAACCTCGGTGTATGCCTTCTCGACTTCGACGATCTTCTTCGTCTTCGCGACGAGGTCATTCTTCAGCGTCGCCAGCTTGTTGAACTTGAGGTCGGTGTACGCCTTCCACGTCGGCTCGAGCAGGTAAAACCGCGCGTGAGCGTAGGCGGCCATCGCCCGGTCGTTCTTCTTCTCATCGGCGCTCAGCTTCGGGTACGCAGCGACGATGTCTTTCGCCAGCTTGTCCATTTCGACCGCGTTCTTCAGCGTTCGGTTGGCGATGAACTGGCGATACTTCGCATCGAGGCGCAATACGTCGGTGACCCGTTTGTCCTTCGCGTAGGTGGCGAGGTACGCGTCATAGGTCTTCAGCGCATCCGGCAGCTTTTTGTCTTTCTCGTAAATGAGCGCGATGTTGAACGAGAACCTCGGAACATCTTGCTTGTCCTTGAACCGCGCGATGTAGCGATTGTACGCCGCAATCGCCTTTTCCGACTTGCCGACCCCTTCCCACCACAGGCCAGCGTTGAACTGCGCGTCGGCAATCTTGCCCTCGGCTTCCTTCACCTGCACCTCACGCTCCTTCAGCTTCTCAGCTGTGAGCTTTACCGGCGCGGCTGGCTTGGCGGCAGCCACCTTCACCCCCGCCTTCTCGCCTTTTGCCGAAGGCTTGCCTTTGCTCGCCTTCGCGTCCTTTTCCCGCTGCTCTTTCTCCGCCTTGAGCAGGTCCTTGAGGTTGTCGATGTTGATCGCCTTCGCCCCAGCCGCCGCGTCATAGGAAGCGATGAAGTCCTCGTACATCGAAGCTGACTTTTCGAAATTGGCAGTCTTCTCGTAGAACACCGCAAGCGCGTACTTCACCTTCAGGTCGAAGATCGTCGTCGGATACTCTTTCAAGACCCGTTCTCCTGCTTCGATTCCTCGATCGAGCTCGTTGGCCTCCTGAAAGATGATCATCGCGTACGTCAGGGCGCGATCTGAGGTTTCGGACTTGGGGAACTCGGCCACGAACTTGAGGAATTCTTCAGCCGCCTTCTTCGGGTTCTTCTCTTTCTTGAAGACGACTTCTTCGACGTATTTGTATTGGCTGCCTTCGAGGATGCCCATCGCGCGCTTGGTGAACTCGGTACCTGGCTTGGCGAGCTTCTTGTTCCCGACGAACTGGCGCGAAAGCTTGTTCAGCTCGAACCACTCGCTCTTTTCTTCGAGCACCGACATCGACAGATCGGCTGCATCGACCGAGCGCTTCTCTTCCGGGTACTTCAAGATCATGTCTCCGAAGCGCTTGGCCGCTTCGAGGAACTGATTCTTGTCGTAGTACATCACCGCTGCCGTGTAGCCGACCTCGATCTCGTCCGAATTCTTCGGGTAGAGATTGTTGTATGTATCGCAGGCGGCGACCAGAGAACGCTCGTGCCCCGTCAGCGGCTTCTCGACGAGCTCCTTGGCATCACGACGCTTCTCGATCTTTCCCGCCTTCGCGACCGTTTCCTTCTTCTTCTGCTCGTCGATCTTGGTGCCATCTTTGAGCTCGGTCTTTTGCAACACGCCGCGCTCGATGTTCACCAACTTCGTGTAGGCGAGGATCGCGTTGTACGAAGAGTTCTGCCGGTACTTCTTCGAGGCGGCCTTTGCCTCGTCGCGGTTGGGAATCTTGAAGGCGGCCAGTTCTTGATACTGCTTCGCCGCCGGCTCCCACTCTTCGAGCGCCCAGAGAATCTCGGCGTAGAAAAACTTGAGGTTGAACGCCTGATCAGAGACGAAGTTTTCGTCTTCTGCACTGGCGAACGCGTCGATGTATTGCTTGTAGATGTCGCGCGCGAGCCGGTAAGTCTCGACCTGCTTCGTCTTCTGCGCTTCCTGGTGGTACTCAGTGACGGTGGTGCGCATCGCCTCTTCGGCGACTGAGAAGCCGTTTCGCAGCACTTCCTTCTTCGACTCGTTGGCCTTCCACCACGTGCTGCCCGGGCGGTAGAGCTCGGCCATCTTCTTCGTCTCGGCCTTCACGTTGTCGCGCTGGCGAAGGCCCTCGAAGCTCTTGATCACCGCCTGCTGAAAATCCGGAGCCGCCTCGGCCACCGGGTTGTCGTTGAGCAACAACCGGAACGTCTTGATCGCATTGTCATGGTGACCCGCATCGGCGAGCTGGAACGCAAGGCGACTGGTGAGGCTGATCTGTTTCTTCTTTCCCGCGTGCGCTTTGTAATAGGCGACCGCGTCATCGGCGCGGTTGAGCTGCACGAACATCAGCACCGAGTCGTTGAGCGCTTCATTCTTCAAGTCGGTGAACGTCTTGCCTTGCTTCTCGGCGTAGTCGATCACCTCTTGCAACTTCTTCAGCGCCTTTTCGTGTTCGCCGGCGTTGAAATCACACCAAGCCAACTTGTAGAGCGCATACGACTTGATTTTCGGGATGCTCGACGCATACGCCCGCTCGTACATCTCTTTTGCTCTGACCAGATTGTTCGCAACGTCGAAGTAAT
>JANOHG010000462.1:0-2478 GCA_031406375.1 Archangiaceae bacterium
ACGTGTTCGCGAACATTCCACCGTCTCGCGCCTGACCGTCGAGCTCCAGTGCGCGCTGCCGCGTAAGCCCCACAACCACGACGTCATTCGTACCGGTCGCGCTCGCGAACTCTCGGCGCGCACTCTTTGATTGAAGCCCAACGTAGGTGCCGAAACCCACCGCAGCCGCAGCTCCGACGAACATTGTCACCGACAGCGGCGCGACCCAATCCGACCGAATCCTCTCCGATGCGGTGAGCTCGAACTCCGTCTGCCTGACGGGTGGCAGCAACTGGGCCGCCTCGGATGCGCGAGGCGCATCAGCAGCGATGATCGAAGGGGTCTGAAGAACAGCGGCCACCGGCGCCTGGTAGATGTGCTTGATGGGCGAGTCTACGTTGCGGATTCGCATCATCTCTGCGTCATTGGCGCCAAGCACCGTGGCATACCACTCGACCTTTTCAGCGGCGTCGACCCTCGCGGCGACGCGACCCATTGTGGACGGAACAGCGCGGACCTTCCACTTCCCGCCGCCGACCCGGTACATGAATAGGATCGTCTTCGCGAGCATGTGAGGATCTGCCTTCACCTTGACGGCGATCTCGCTGATTCGCCCGGTCGTCATGTCGGGCGACGCCGGAAGAATCGCCAGCGCTTCCGCCTCCATCTTCGCTTGGGCGAAGGCCTTGAGCACCACCGGCGGTCCGCGTCGGCTCATGTTGTACGCAGGTGCCAGGCTCATCAGCTTCTGAAACGCGAGGTTCGCGGCCGCGGGCTTCTTCAGCGCTGCATTGCAAACACCCCGCAGTTCGAGCAATTCGAGCGTCGTCTCGAGATCATTTCCTGGCTCAGCGATCGCCTTTTCCACCAGCGTCAGACCGGGCGCGAACTTGTTCTGCTCAATCAGGGCCTTCGCCTTTTTCAAGTTCTCCTGAGCCGTTTGCGCTGACGCAGCGGTCGTCAAAATCACCAGCAACAGGCCCGCAGAACGCTTCAGTCCTGACATAGGCTTCGTAGCCTACTGCGGCGATTCCAAACCTTCGACCAATCACCCGCCTTTCAACGCTGCGCGAAAGATGAACCTCTTATGAGACAGCAAGTCGCAGTCACCGGCGCAAACCGGGGAATCGGTCGGTCGATCGCCGCGCGGTTTCTTCGCGAGGGTTGGGATGTATGGGCGCTGGTTCGGGCGCCCGCCGCGCTGCAGCTCGAAAGCACCCGAGGCGGAACCGTGCATCCTGTCCTTTTCGATGCTGCAGACGAACAGAGCGTGAAGGAAGCGGCCGCGCGCCTGAACACCGACGCGGGAGGCCTCGATGTTTTGGTGAACAACGCGGGCATCTCGATGTCGGCGCCGCTCGCGAAAACTTCTCCGGTCGAATTACAGCGAATGATGGCGATCAACTTCACCGCTCCATTTCTGCTCTGTCAGCAGTTGATGCCTGCAATGGCAAAAGCCAACGGTGGACGCGTGGTCAACATCGCCTCGACCGCCGCGTTGAAAGGCTTTCGATACACTTCGGCCTACTGCGCTTCAAAGCACGCGTTGCTGGGGATGACGCGCGCGCTGGCGCTCGAGTTCGCGGCGAAGAACGTCACCGTCAACGCGGTTTGCCCCGGGTGGACAGACACCGACATGCTCAGCGCTTCGGTCGACAACATCGTCAAGGCATCGGGTCGAAAGCTCGGTGAAGCCCGCGACGCCCTACAGAAAATGAACCCGCAGGGCCGCTTCGTGACACCCGACGAGGTGGCCGACGTGGTCTGGTTTCTCGCCGCCTCCGATGGCGCGCGCGCAGTCACCGGCGCAACCTATGTCATTGATGGAGGAGAAACCCTTTGAGCTCGAAACAATTGCCGACCTCCGTGCAACCCGAGGGGTGGGCCCGACCCAGGGGTTACAGCAACGGAATGGTCGCCGAAGGTCGGATGCTGTTCGTAGCCGGTCAGATTGGGTGGGACCCCAGCAGAGCGACCCCAACCTTTCCCGCGACCTTCTCCGCGCAGTTCGGCCAGGCGCTGGCGAACGTGATGACGGTTGTAAGGGCCGCGGGCGCTGGGCCTGAGCACATCGTTCGCTTGACCGTCTATGTCACCGACAAGCGCGAGTACCTCGTCGCACTGAAAGAGGTCGGCGAGGCGTGGCGCGAACAGATGGGGAAGCACTTCCCCACCATGGCGTTGGTGCAGGTATCAGGCCTGGTCGAGGACGACGCAAAGGTCGAGATTGAAGCGACCGCTGTGCTGTGAACGAGGTGAGGCCGTGGTATCGCGCGCTCTATGCAAGCGCCCACGTCGTTCCGTTTCGAGGTGCAGGGGTCGGTGGGGGTCATCACGTTCACTCGCCCCGAGATGCTCAATGCGCTGACCTTCGAGGTCTACCGCGAGCTCACCGACTTGTTCTTCGCGCTCGAGCGCGAGCCAGCAGTGAAGTCGGTGGTGATTACCGGCGAGGGCAAAGGGTTCTGCTCGGGAGGCGACGTCAACAGCATCATCACC
>JANOHG010000477.1:0-19203 GCA_031406375.1 Archangiaceae bacterium
CGACCCATGCAGTGCGATCGACAAGAAGAGGGCTATTCCAAGCACCATCACCGTCTTGTCGTTGCGTCGAGAATGCATCATGAGGCTGAAACTCCCGTCATTTCTTACTTCTGACGGCATACGTCGGTTCCGGCCCGATGACACACTCGTTACGGAACAGGCGCCGGTGCCTGGATTGCAGGTGCGGCCCCTTTCTGAATGTTGAGTGCGAACTTCGCAATTCCCTGACCTTTGATCACATCAATCAACCCCATCACCCGCCCATAATTGAGCGTTTGATCCGCGCTGATGATTGCCCGCGTTTCCTTGTCCTTCTTCAGCGCTTCGTCGATGCGCGTCTTCATTTCGGTTTCGGTGACCTCCGCGCCGTCGAAGAAGAGCTTTGAATCCTTGTCCATCACGATGTTCACCAAACCCTGCACCGTCTCGTTGATGTTTGCGGCTTTGGGCAGGTCGACTTCCACCGTTTCTTTAACAATGAAGCTCGCGGTGACCATGAAGATGATCAACAGCACCAGCGTGATGTCGACCAACGGAGTGACGTTGATCGCGACAATCTCTTCTTCGTCTTGCTGTTGTGCGCCCGCCATCGCCTACTTCCCACCCGTTGCGCGAAGGTGTCCGACCAAAGCATGGCCCAACGCAGTGGTGCGCGAGGTGATGGTTTTGAGCGACCGAGTCAGCACGTTGTAAGCAACCACCGCCGGGATGGCGACGGCGAGCCCTACCGCCGTGGCGACCAGCGCTTCTGAAATGCCGGCCATCACGGTCTGCTGCATCGCCGCGCCCTTTGCGCCCGTCTGACCCAGGTCATTGAACGCCTTGATGATTCCGAGCACGGTGCCGAACAGACCGATGAACGGTGCGTTGCTGCCCAAGGTTCCGAGGAAGGACAAAAACCGCTCGTACCGAGGCCGTTCTCGGGCCACGGTGGCCGCGATAATCTCTTCGACCGAGTCCGGCCCGCTGCCGACGCTGCTCAGCGCCTCACGCAGCACCGCGGCCTCCATTCCTTTCTTGCCGTCGATGAACTTCGTCACTGCGTCGAGCTCTCCTTTCGCGAGCTTGATCGCGAGATCATCGGAGTTCTTGAGCATGTTCGACGAGAAATACACTGCCCGCTCGAGCATCACCGCGATCGACAGCACCGAGAGGATGCAGAGGATCCAAAGGACCCACTCGGCGCTCCCAAGGGTGATTCCGAGCAGGGTGCGTGTAAGCAGACCCTGGCCTTCATGGGACAGCTGTCCGAGGACGAGTAATGAGTTCATAGGTGTGTGGGAATTCGAGGCCGCGGTATCAATTCTTCGCCGGCTGCTGAAAGTCAACGGAAACGGCCAACGATTCCGCAACATTCCGCAGATTGATCGCCGCCGCACGAACTTCTTCGAGCGCAACCGAATCCAAACCTGCAGAATTCGAAACGTCTACGGGCTCACCGAGGCCCGAATCCTTCTGCCCCTGAAGCATGCCGAGGATCAGCTGCTTGACGTCGTCGGCGTTCTTCAGGCCTTCGAGCGTGGCTTGGTGAAGGTTGGTCTCGCCTGGACGTGCGTTACCGCCAGCGGTGCTGATGGTGAGCGATTTGATGCCGAAGAGGGTCTCGAAAGGCCCGGCGGTGACCTCGACGTTCTGCACGTTCGCGTAACTCAAGGTCACCTCGCGGCGCACCACCGCGCCCTGGCTGACCCGCAAGCTCTTGTCGCCGACGAGGTAATGCCGCAGCTCGTAATCGAGGCGAATCGCGACGAGGCTGAAGCCGAGCGAGGCGAAAGCGAAGAGTCCAATCAACGACGCGAGCAGGTAGCCTTTGTCGCCGAAGGCCACGACCAGGCCTGCAGACGCACCTATTGCACCTGCGAGCGATCCAAGTGCGCCTACCAAAACACCAAGGTATTTCAGCGTGAGCCACGCTGGCTCGGGTTTCAACTCGCGCACCAGGGTGGTCCCTTCGGGCAGACGCGGCGGCTCGAGTTTGAGCCGGAGGACTGGCAGGAACAGTGGCCGAAGCATTCTGACGAAGAGGGCGATCATGGCTCAGCGCCGCTCAGCGAAGGATTTGAGCGCCTCGGCCGTACGGCTGAGCGCGTCGCGGATTTCGTTGAGCGTGTCGGTATGTGCCGTTGGTTTGCCTTCGTCACGCACTCCCCGCATTCGCGCATAGAGGTAGTCACGGATTGGTTCGAAGTCCTTCACCCCGACGATTCCAAGGTTTCCGCCCTCGCCCGAGCCGGCGGTCTGAACCGTGACAGTGCCAATGTTGAGCCAGCGTTCGAGCAGGTTCTGCGAGAGGTGAATGTCCTGCATGCGAGCGTAGGTCAGCTGGACCTCACGGCGAAAAAGGATGCCGTAGCTCATGAACACGCCTTGATCATCAATGCGGTACCGCAGCGTCTCATAACGGAAGAACAGCGGAATGAAGACGATAGGAAACGCAAACAGGCCAAAGAACGAGATCAGCAGGTAGTACACGAGCAGCGCTTTTTCTGGGCGGGCGATCTTGCCCACCCGCGCGCCGAGCAGCTGAAATTCAGCGTCGTCCATAGGAAGTGGGGTGTGTCACGGGGTGAGCCAGCAAGCAAAGTGCGTCGTGATTTTCAGACCGATCACGATTGCCAACACAACCAACGACACTGTGGGGGGATGAAGATGATGGCGGGTAGAGTTCTGGCGGGTTTCCAAAAAGGGGGCACGTGGCTGCGGGTGAAGAGCGGCGCATGAGTGCGTTCGTGCTCGCGCGGATTCGGCGCGTACAGCGACGGCTCAATCTTCAGACCGCGCTCGCCGCGGCAGTCGTTCCTGTTTGGGTGGCGGTCACCTCGCTGGCGATCTGGCGCTTCGCCGTCCAACGGCACGTCGCGGGCTTTTCGACCCTCGCTTTTCTGGTGGCGTTCGTGGTGTGGCGATTGCTTTCTCGAAAGCAGGGCGTCAGCGTCGAACAAGCGGCCGTGGTCGGCGCCCTTAGAGCCCGTTGACCGAAACCAGTCGCATTGGGTATTGTTGCCCTTGAGCAGCGCAGCGGAACACGCTGAACCGAGTAGAGAGGTAACGGCTACCAGATGAGTCGTACGTGGCTTCGAGCGAGCAGTTGTGTTGGCCTGTTGGTGATCGGCTGTATCGGTAGGCTCGAACTCACGAATCGGGACAAAGATGGGGGCCCGCCGCCGCAGAAGCCACCGCCGCACGTGGTCGGCGCCTGCGACAAGCTCGGAGCGGTCGGCGTCTGGGACAACATCACTCCGCCCGGCGCAAACCTGTCGGAGTACGGAATGGTGAGCGTTCAGGTCTCGCCACACAACTCAGCGGTCGTTTACGCCCCGGCCGAGAACTCTGGATTATTCAAATCTTCCGATTGTGGAGCCACCTGGCAGCACATCAACCAGGGCGAGGTCGGCAAGAGCCTCGACAAGGGAAGCCTGCTGTTGGTGCTCGATCCGATCGACGCGAACGTACTCTACGCCAGTGCCCTGTATGGCCCCAATGGGCTGTTCAAATCGACCAACGGGGGCATCGACTGGGTGCAGATCCTCTCGAAGGAGGTCGTCGCGGCCGCGCCGCACGGAGGTTTCGTCGGGCACATCGAGATGGACCCAAGTGACCACCTGCACCTTCTCGTGTCCTGGCATTCAGTCTGTGCGGCTCCCTACACACAGGCCTGCTTCGCGGAAACTAAAGACGGAGGGAAAACCTGGGTCATGCGCAACCTCGACCCAGCCTGGGTGGGAGGAGAGGGCACGACACTGCTGTTCCTCGACAGCGCCACCTGGTTGTTCCTCTCTCAGAGCAACGGCATGTGGCGTTCGGTCGATCAGGGAACGCACTGGACTTTGGTCCCCGGGGTGAACATTTCTCACGCTGCGGGGCAGCTTTACCGCACGAAAGCTGGCGCGTTCTTTCTGGGCAGTGCCAACGGCATTCTTCACAGTGTTGACGGAGCGACCTGGACGGCTGTCCCCAACTCGGGAACTTTGATCGCTGGGATGACCGGGGACGGGACGTCTATCTGGGCGAGTTCCTCGTACCCCCATGGCGCCGCCCGCGCTCCGCCTGCATTCGAGCCGTATCTGCTCGCCACCGAGAGCCAACCCATGAAGTGGACCAAGCTCGCGTCACCCCTGATGACCACAGGCGGCGCCGTGCTCTCGTATGACGAGGATCATCACGTCCTGTACTCGTCCAACTTCTGGGTAGGTGCCTTTAGGGTTGTAATGAAGTGAAAATCGCGGGGCGGGCTGCTTGCTGCATTTTAGTTCGGTCCGTTTGGAACAATCTGATGTCCGTCGAAGCGCCAGGGCGCAGGCTGGTCACACTCGACGCGTCGTGCGCGCCAGACGAAGGCCATCAAGTGCTCCTCAACCCAGCCATTTTCGGACGTGCAATCGGCCACCACTCGGCCGCGTACCTCGCTTCCCGACGTGCCCAATTGAGGCTGCTCTCGATTCGGTCCGTTTGGGAATTGAAGCTGCTGGATTGTTTGAATTCGTAATTGAGAAGGGGTCATTCGGCGGGGAAGCAACTGCACCAGTGGCCAGGTCAGCGCCGCGATTGCGACCGCGACGGTGATGCCTGGAACCGCTCTGCGCGGGATGAGCGCGAGCAAGGACCCGGTGACCAAGGCGGCGCCAACCATGCCGAAATGGATGTACCAGTTGTACTTCTGAACCGGAAACGAGAATCCCACCACCACTCCGCCCCAGAGTGTCACCCCAACCATCGCCAGCTGGGCGGGAAACGGCTCCAACCACGCCAGCCATCGGCGAAACAGCGCGGCCGGAATCCCTAATACAACGCCGATGACGCCAGGCAGGTACCAGGCGAAAAGCGTTGGCAGGTAGAAAAACGGATTTGGCTCTGGGTTGTGTCGTCCCTCGACCACTGAAGCAATCACCTGTCGCTGCAGATATCGCTGGAAGAACGGCTCGAGTCCCAAGGAATAACGCAACCCATCGAAAGCCAGCGTTGAGAGCAGCACGCCACCAACGCTCAGCGCACCGGCAATTGCTGCCGTACGAATCGGGATCCACCGCAGCCCCGCCGTGACGACCAGCAGCCCAATCAACACCAGAATGGGTGGGCCCTTAATCCAGAAGCCGACGTTCACCGCCAACGCGAACAGCGGAATCGACAGCCTGGGTGATTTTCTCAGGCCGCTCAGTGCAAAAAGTCCCAGAGCGGTCGCCGCGGCCAACGGCATCTCGAGCATCGCCACCTGTGACTCGTGGAGGAACCCGGGAAGCACCAACAGGCCCGCCATCGACCAACCGCCAACCTGGAAGCCCCAATCAGTGCCAGTCGTTTCGGGCTCCACCCACCGCCTTGCCGCGAGGCCTACGAAGAGCAAGGTCAGACACGCGTAGAAGTTGGCGAGGCCGACCGCCACCCCAACCGAGGCACCCAGCAGTCGAAAGGCAATGCTCTCGAGCCAGAAGCCCAAAGGGGGGTGCTCGAAGAACTCAAGCCCACCCAGCGTGAGCCGCACGAAATCGAGAATCGGCCGCGTTGCAAGCTCCTCGGCAACGCGCGCGTAGCAGCCTGCATCGGACGCGACGAGCAAGGCGGGTCCAGACCGGAACCAGCTGACCGAACACCCGAGAGACAACATTGAAAAAAAGAACCACTGCGACCACCGCACAGGCATTGCACTCGTATAGGACCAAACTGGTCGAGTATGCGAGCGGCAGCACCCCGCTCATCACTTGCGACCGTTGAAACTAAACTAAAGCGCCTTGCGACCCAGCGCGGTGCGCGCCGCCCAGAACCCACACATTCCGTGGACGCCGGGGCCTGGGGGTGTCGCGGCCGAGCACAAAAACACCTTCGGGTTCGGCGTCGCCCATGGCGTCACCTTGACCACCGGCCGAAAGAAAAGCTGCAGACCCGCGATGCTGCCCGCAGAAATGTCTCCTCCACGGTAGTTCGCGTTGCCTGCCTCGAAGTCTTGCGGCCGGCGCGTCGCGCGCCGAAGCACGCGGTCCTTGAAGCCGGGCGCAAACCGTTCGAGCTGGGCTTCAATCCGTTCGGTCATGTCGAAGGTGCTGCCGTTCGGCACATGGCAATACGCCCAGAGTGTGTGTTTACCCTGAGGAGCGCGGGTGTCGTCAAAGATGCTTTGTTGTGCGACGAGAACGTATGGCTGTTCTGGCGGGAAGCCGTCGTTCGTCTGAGCTTCCGACCGCGCAATCATCGCCGCCGTCCCACCCAGGTGAATCGTCCCTGCGCGACGACAGGCGTCATTCGCCCACGGCATGGGTCCGTCAAGCGCGTAGTCGAGCTTGAAAGCCGCGGGCCCCGCGCGAAATCGGCCGACTGCGCGGTGGTAACGCTCTGGCAACAGCGGCCCACAGATGCGCGCCATCTCCCAGGCGTTGGTATCGAAGAAGTACGTCTTCGCCTCGGGCAGCTGCGCGAAAGACCCGACGGGAGAATCGGCCACCGCCTCACCGCCCAACGACCGGAAGTAACCCAACAGCGCATTCGACAGTTGCTGGGTGCCTCCGCGTGGGGTTGGCCACCCTACCGCGTGTCCGCTCACCACCAGCGCAAAGCCGAGCGACGACGTCAGTAGAGAGCTTAGCTTCCCAAATGAGTGCGCGGCGCAGCCAGCGAACAGCGCCTTCGCGTGAGGACCTTCGAACTCTTCCTCGACGAAGTCGGCAGCGGGACGCAGCGCGTGGATGCCCAACCGTGCCACCAGCAGCGGGCTTTGGGGGATGCGCGTCACCGGATCAAACAGGGTGTTCTTGAAATCGTCCCATCGGTCTACAAACGGCTTCATCAAGCGGATCCACGCCTTGCCGTCGGCGCCAAGCGTGTCCGCAGTCGCTTCGAGCGAACGCTCGAGCACCGCGGCGCTGCCATCGTCCAGCGGGTGCGCCAGCTGCACCAGCGGGTGGACCCAGCTCAGCCCGAACTTCTCCAGCGGCAACGCATTGAAGAATGGTGAAGACGCCGCCAACGGGTGAATTGCTGAGCAGACGTCGTGGGTGAAGCCCGGAAGCGTCAGCTGGGCGCTTCGTGCTCCGCCGCCGAAGGTTTGTTGCCCTTCGAGCAGCTTCACCTTCTTTCCTGCGCGCGCGAGCTCGATGGCACAGGCGAGCCCGTTGGGACCCGAGCCCACGACGACTGCATCGAAAGGGGCGCTCATTTCAGTGGCTGTGGCTTGATGCCCACCCGAGCAAGCTCGTGCCAGAAGCCCGGAAAGCTCTTCTTCACGCACTGGATACCGTGAAGCTTCAACGGCACGTGCGCGATTGCAGCAAGCGTCCCCGCCGCCATCGCGAGCCGGTGGTCATCGCGGCTGTCGAACTCGAGCGCCCTCACTTTCGCCGGCGGAGTCAACGTCAGCGTGTCGTCGGCAAGATGGGTGGTGGCTCCGGCCGCGTGAGCGAGCGCGCGGATGCCTTCGACGCGGTCGCTCTCTTTGCCACGCAAGATGGCGCAATCAGCAAACCGCGAAGGCTCGGGCAGCATGCACGCCAGCGCGGCGAGCGTTGGCATGCTGTCGGGGAACCGGCGCGCCGAAACGTCCAGGCGTCCATGCAGCGCGCCGATGACCCGGCCGTCGTCGCGCACGGTGAGCCCAACTGTCGCGAGCGCACCGACGATGCCTCCGTCGGGGTGAAGCGTTGGATCCGAGAGCCGGCCGACGCGCGCGTCCACCGACCAGGCGATCAACAGCAGGTACCCTAAAGAAGACCAATCACCTGGCAGCGCAGGCAGCTCCTGATCGCTCACCCAGGTGACGACCAGCTCGCTGTCGCCACGGACATCGAAGCCCGCTGCGCGAACCCAACGCACGGTCATCTGCAGGTACCCGTCGCTGACGCGGGCGCCCTCGATGCGCACCCGACAGGGGCGGTGGGTGCGATGCGCGATCGCCGCGGCCCCCAGCAACAGGCTGCTGGCGTATTGGCTGCTCTGGTCGGATGAGACGGTGAAGAACTCGGGCAGCGGGTCCAGCCCGCGGACCTCGGCGAGCACCGTGCCAGACCCACGCGCGGCAGCAGGCTTCAACGCTTCGAACAAGGCCCCATGTGGTCGTTCGGCGAGGCGCAGAGTGCCCGACAGCGTCACCTTCGCTCCTTTAGTCACCGCCGCCTGGGTGAGCAGAAACCGGAACGGTGCACCGCCGTCGTGGCATTCGATTGCTGCGCCGCCCGCAGCGAGAACATCGAGGCCCGTCCTCAACACCAAAACGTCCGCCGGCAGCTCTTCGTCGGGCAGCGGGTCCACAGCTCCGACGATTCTCGCCAGCACCAGCGCCCGCTGAGCATCCGATTTCGAGATCGGCGGATTGAGTACCAGGTTCGTCATTTCCACCTGGGCACCTCGAGCAACGACGCCACGCCTGGGCGCTTGAGCAGCACCATTCGCAATCCTTTACCCACCGATTTTTTGTCGGCCATCAGCAGCCGGTCGACTTCATCGGCGAAGTGACTTTCGAGCACCGACGCCAGCCGGCTCCGACTGGCTCCCGCCTGCTCGGCAAGCACCCCTTCAACGTCCTGCGCGAGCTCAAGTGAAGTGACTTCCATCGCCCGCCCGACGTCGAGCGCGCAAAGTATTCCCAGGGCGACCGCTTCGCCATGTCGAACCCGAAAGCGGCTCAGGCTCTCGATGACATGGCCGAACGTGTGCCCGAAGTTCAGCACGGTCCTTCGGCCAGTCTGCTCATAGGGGTCCACCGCACAGACCTTGTGCTTGAGCCGGCGCGCAGTCTTCACCATCTCGAGAGTACCTGGAGCCCGCCGTGACCAGCGCTTCCAAACCGCGGCATCGAGGCACACCGCCATCTTCAGCGCCTCAGCCCTTCCTTCGCGGTGCTGCGCGGGACTCAGCGTTTCGAAGAACTCTGCACACATCAGCGTGCGCGTCGCGTAGTGGAAGACCCCGAGCGCGTTCTTCACTTCGCCGACGTTGAGCGCACCCTTGCCGCCCACGCTGCTGTCGACCGCGGCGAGCAGCGTCGTCGGCACTTGAATCAGCTCGACGCCCCGCTTCACCAGGTGGGCGGCGACGGTCGCGAAATCGCCAACGGTGCCTCCCCCCACCGCGACCAGCGTGCCTGCGCGGGAAAGCCCGACCAGCTTCGGAGCCAACCGCTCGAGCGCCCGGGTCGACTTCAGCGCTTCACCTGCTGTGACGAGCTCGATGTGAATCGGCGCGCGAATCGACTGCAGTACCGTTGGGTGAAGCTTGGCGACCTTCGCGTCGATGATCCACGCGGCGCCCTTCGGAGCCAGCGACGAAAATCGCCCCCACTTGTCATTCTGCGGGCGGTGACTTCCAGGGGCGCTCATCCGCGGTGGGGCCGCGCCAGCTTGAGCAACCACAGATCCGCCAGTACGAGCGCGACCATCGCTTCCACCACCGGCACCGCGCGCGGAAGGATGCACGGGTCGTGGCGGCCTTCCTTGGCGTGCTTGGCGATCGTCGCCGGAGGTTTGAAGAACACCCGCATCGAAATGGGCTCGGCGTTGCTCAAGCCGCCTTGAATTCCACCGTAGACCTCAGGGTCGCCGGCGTGAAACTTCGAGCCGCGGCTTTGAACATCGGCGAAAAACTCTGGCCCGCCCCAGACGAGCCCGCTCACCGCGCCGATGCCGCTCACCGCGTCAGCCACCCGCGACTTGAGCTTGCCGAACACCGGCTCACCCAGACCCATCGGCGCTCCGGTGACTCGAACATCGATCGCGCCACCCAGACTGTCGCCCGCGGCTTTGGCGTCGAGAATCAGCTGCTCTATCTTTGAAGCCATCTCTGAATCCGCGCAGCGCGTCGGGTTGGCATCGACCTGGGTGCGGGTCGGCATCGCAATCGGCCGCGCGATCAACGGGCCGACCTGCGAGACCCACGCGACAATGCGAAGCGAGGGCACTTCGCGCGCGAGCAGCGCCTCAGCGACCGCGCCGCCAATCACCCGACTGAGCGTCTCACGCCCACTGGTTCGACCGCCGCCGCGGGGATCTCGATGAACGAACCGGGCGCGCCACACTGCGTCTGCATGGCCGGGGCGATCTTCTTTCTTCAACGCTTCATAATCCTTCGAGCGCGCATCGGTGTTGCGCACCAGCGCCGCGAGCGGCGTCCCCAGCGTCTTGTCCTCATACACCCCCGAAAGCAGCTCGACTTGATCCGCTTCCTGCCGCGGCGTCGTCACCGCCGACTGTCCGGGTCGCCTGCGATCAAGCGCCGTTTGCACCTGAGCCCGGGTCAATGGCACGCCTGCAGGACACCCATCGATGACGGCTCCCATCGCGGGCCCGTGGCTCTCGCCAAACGTGGTCAGGCAAAACAGCTCTCCAAAGGTATTCACGACGCTTCCTCCCACCGCTTTCGTTGTGCCCGCGCTTGCTTGATGAACCACCGCGCGCCGAGCCGCACCGGAATTCCTCCGAGCGCGCGAATTTTGCTGGCGATTTGGTCACCGCGAGAACCATACGAGATGACTCCCACCCGCGCGCCAACCAGCGTCAAGCCCTGGGGAGCCTCGACTTCCGGCGGCCAGGTCCACACCACCGAACCCTCGAGCGCCTGACCCACGGCCTCTGCGCGCCTGATGAAGCGCATCGCGACCCCGAGCTGAACCGCAGCCGCTGCGAGCGCATCGGCGACGCCACCTTCACCCAATACCGTGAACGCCGACCCGCCCAGCTTCTCGAGCGCCACCATCGCACCCACCACGTCGGTGTTGTCGCCTTCAAAACCGTCGCCCACTCGCCACAGCGTATTCACCGCCACCTCAGTCAGCACGGAGCACTTGAAAGGGCTGGTGACCGCGAAGCCCCGATAGTGGGGAAGCAGCGCTGTCACCAACGCGGCGACGTCGGTGTCGGCGGGCACGTCGATGCGATCGAACGGTTGGGGGTGAATCGACGGCGAGCGCGACAGCGAAATCCCGGTGCCAAGAATTCCCAGACGCGACCTTGCTGGAAGGCCAGCGCGCGCCTCGCGCACGGCATCGGGCAGCACGCGTTGTCCGGCGGCCGCGGCCCACGTCGCGTCCAAGGCGAGGTAGTCGAGCGCATTCTTCCGCGCCAGCACCGCGCGAAACGGCAGCGCCAAGGGCCCCGTCGCCAACACGGTCACCGCGTCGTCCCCAAAGCGTGCCTGGAGGCGCGACTGGGTCTCGAGCAGCCGCCCGGCGTCGGACAACGGGCCCAGCGGTTCGACGTGTTTGACCCGCGTCCCCCAAGGCACTTCCTTCCATAGCGCCATGGCTTCCCCAGGGCTCAGCGGTGCGGGGGCGTGGTGAGAGCGCAGCGCAGGGCCAGCCGAACCCAAAGTTTCGCAATCGACCAGCTCCGCGCAGCTGCGCCACGGCTCGGGTATCGGCAGACCGCGTTCGGAAACGAGCAGCGAAAGCAGCTGTGACAGCGGCTGCAGATCCGTTTGAGGCGCGATCAAATCGGTGCGCACCTCGAGCAGGTCTGCTCCTTCGCCAAGAGCGCGAACCGCGAAGTCGAGCGGACTGACCGCGGGCGGCAACGTCACCACCCGCCGCGCGCGTTTGCCAGCCGCCGCCGAAAGCGCAAAGTCGAGAAGTGAAACGGTGCGAACGCGTCGATGCAGCTCTTCACGCTCGTGCCATACCTCTCGCAGCTCTTCCTCGAAGGTCAGCTGGGGTCGAAGGCGTGGGCGGGTGGTGTCGCGGCGCAGACGTTCTGCGTACGTCTGAAAGGTAATCGGAACCAGCACCGCGAGGCAGCCGCGAAGCGCGTCGGGGTGAAAAGCAAGAAAGCCACCTCCACACGCCACCAGCGAGCCTTGGGGCAGCGACTCGAAGCAGGCGCGTTCAGCGGCACGAAAACCCTTCTCGTCGTTCGTCACCCAATCCCACAGCGGCCGACCTGAACGACGGGCGAGCTCGAGGTCGAGATCGATTCCATCAGTGCCGAGCAGCTTCGCGAGTTGCGGCAGCAGCGACGACTTTCCGGCCCCCCGATGGCCGACCAGCGCCACGGTGACACCGCGGGGCACTGGCTCGCATGCGCGCGTGCGCCGCCGTTCCCATTGGACTTCAATGGACTGGGCCAAGCACGGGTCGATGGCGGCGAACAGCGTCATTGATGTTGGGGATCTACTTCGCGCGCTCGCGCTGTGCTTCAGAATCCTTGCGGACAGAGATACACCGTCGTTGCGTGAAGCGCTTTCTTCAGCTGCCCAAGCATGGCCATCTGCTGGTCGCCACTGACCTGCAGGGGAACCTGAAGGACTTTACCCAGCTTGCGAAGCATTTCCGCGCGCTGGGCCCCAACGCCCATCTGCTGCTCACCGGCGACCTGGTGCACGGACCCGACGAAGAAACAGCGCAGGAATGGCCCACACATCTTGGCACTCCCTACGCTGACCAGTCGCCCGCGCTGATCGACGCGTTCCTTGAAGAGCAGCGCTGCGCTCCCGGACGCGTGCACTGTCTGCTTGGCAACCACGATCATGCCCACTTTGGAGGCCCGGTGACGTCGAAGTTTCACGACGACGAAGCGGGCGTACTCGAGTCGGCCTTGGGCGCCGAGGGCACCCGAAAGCTTCAGAGCTTGGTCTCGACATTTCCCCTCGTGGCGTGGGCGCCCTGCGGAGCGGTGATGCTGCACGGCGCTCCGTCGGCAGAGATCGCCTCACCTCTGCAGCTCGAGGGCATCGAGCTCACCGGCTACGATGTGTTCGACATCGAGCAGTTCATGAAGGTCCCTATCCTCGGCTCGCTGCTGTGGAGCCGGATGGCGACCGCCGAGCAGTCGAAGCGCTTTCTCGAGGCGCTCAATGGCACCTTCGCGCTCTATGGGCATGACGTCGTGCGCGAAGGGTACGAGCGGGTGGGCGACGACCAGCTCTGTTTCTCGACGAGCTTCGGGCTGTTCGACGAACGAAAGGTCTACGTGTTGCTGGACCTCGCCGCCAAGTATCCCAACGTGCATGCGCTGCGCGAGGGCTACGAGATTCTCACCCTCTACTAAAGCGGCGTTGGCTCGAACGCCCAGTGCGAGGAGAACGAAGGCAAGCACGGGAACGTTGTAGTGGTAGACGCGCCGCAATGCTCGAACGTCTCGACGGCAGTCTCTTCGGCGCTGACCAGCCGTGCTTTGGCTGTGGGCCCAATCACCCCTTCGGGTTTCACCTCAAGTTCGAGCGCGACGGTGAAGCGGTGGTGACCCGCTTCGTGCCAGGCGAGCAATACCAGGGACCACCGGGAATCATGCACGGAGGCCTGGTGATGACGCTCGCGGACGAGGTCGGTGCTTGGGCGCTGTTGACGCTCAGAGAGAAGTTCGGGTTCACCACCTCGGTCGAAGGAAAGCTGCGGCGCCCGGTGCGCATCAGCGTCGAAACGGAAGGCCGCGCGTGGATCGTCAAGGAGTCTTCGCGCGTGGTGCGGATTGGGGTGCAAATCTCGCAGAACGGCGAACAGTGCTTCGCGGCCGAGTTGGGCTTCGTCTTGATGGACAAGTTTTCTGCCGAGAAAATACTTCAGGGGCCGTTGCCCGAGCCGTGGCTGCGGTTCTGCCGATGAGAGGTGCTAAATGACGCGAATGCCGAAAGCCCCCCGCGCGCGGAAAATCAAGCAGGAGCGCGCGAAAGCCACCCGTACCGACATTCTTCAGGCGGCGATCGATCTGTTCGCGCGGCGAGGAATCCTCGCCACGACAATGTCCGAGCTGGCCCGCACCATCAAGATGACGCCTGGAGCGCTGTATTGGCACTTCCCCACCAAGGAAGACCTGTTGTTGGCCTCGATTGATGAGCTGCACCAGCGGTTCGTCGCCGAATTTACCCCGCTGCTCGCTCAGGCCCGCAGGTTGACGGCGAAGAAGCAGCTGTCAGGGTTCGTGGCGAGGACCCAGTTGTTCCTTCACGAGAATCGAAACCACGGCATCTTCTTCGGAATGCTGAGCGCCGAGTCGGCCGAAAAAAACGACCGCGTTGCACATGCGCTGCGCGACGCGCTCACCGTCTACGTCCATTCGCTGGCCAGCATCATCCGGTATGGGCAGAAGAAGACCCGCGAGTTCCGCAGTGACCTTGATCCGTTGACGCTCGCGCATTCCATCCTCTTCGCGAACGTGGGAATCATCGTTCATCACCACCTTTTCTCTTCGAGCCTTTCGTACGAGCAGCTGATCAACACCATGCATGTCGTGGTACTCGACGGTGTCGATCGCCGGAAATGAACCGCACTGAATAAGCAGCCAGTGCTCTGGTGAGGGTTCGGCGAGGTCAGGGCATTCGCGACAGCACCATGTCGATCAACGTCAGCTCGAGGCGCTTGAGCTGCGCTTCAGCCATGCCTTCGAAGGCAAAGCCAATTCGCACGCTGCCCGGTCGTGACACCGAGCTGATCACGCGAACCCGGCCAACCAGCGGCTCGGCTCCGCCGGGAAGCTTGAGTGTGAAGCCCGGCAGCTCTTTCGGGTTCGACAGCTCTTTCGTGAGCACCGAAAACCCGCCGCACGAAAGGTCTTGGCTAATCAGCCGCAAGCGGCCGCTGGCGAAATCGACGTCGACTTGAAGTCCTTGGGCGACGCGGAAGTGGCGCCGAGCGGACTTGCCGTCCTCGACCAGCAGACCCTGGGCAGCAACCAACGACCGGGCCAACTGTTCAGCGGCTTCCTCGTAGGTTGCCTGATCGGCGGCCGACAGTTCACCCTTCCGCGTCGCCTGGTGAAGCTTTCGGAACTCTCGAATCCATTCGTCGGGGTTCATAGGCGTGAAGATTAGCCACGGTGAAATCCACTTTCGAGAATCATCGGCTCGCGTCTTCGCCAAACGAAGCTTTAGGAGAGTGCCGAACGGCTCGGCTTGGGCGGTGGGCGAAGCGAAGACCTGACCCAAACGAAGAAGCTGGCCAAGAAGGCCTCGCTGCGAATCTGGCTCAGGGGACCCGAAGTTGATCTAAAGCATTCGCCATGCGCCAACTTGCTCTCGTCCTCGCGGTATTCGTGCCGTTCTCGATTCACGCCCAAACCACCGCGACGGACGTCAAGAAGGAAACGGGGGAAGCCGTCGACGCATCGAAGCGGTACCTCAACGAGAAGAAGGAAGACTTTGAGGCCCGCATGGAAGCGCGCCTGATTGAATTGCGCGCCAAGGCGAAGGCTCTGCGTGAAAACGTCGAGAAGGGAAGCAAAGAGCTCAAGGCCGACGCGAAAGGGAAGCTCGTCGCAGTCGAGAAGCAAGAGCAGGCAGCTGCCGACAGGCTGGCCGCAGTGAAGAAGGCGGGGGGCTCAGCGTGGAAGAGCCTACGCACGGGAGTTGAGCAGGCGGTCGATGAGCTCGACAAGGGAGTCAACGGCCCGGCCAAGCCCTGACGGGGCTGGCGGCGCGCGGGGTTTAAGGATCAAGTAGCCGACCATGAGCCGACGAAGATCTCGACACCGAGAAACCCACAAAAGCGGTCGCGCGGCCTGGTTGCGCGCTGCGGTGCTTGGGTCGGACGACGCGATTGTCTCGACTTCGAGCTTGATGATTGGCGTCGCAGCTTCGTCGGCCTCAACCGAATCAATCATGATTGCCGGCGTTGCTGGCCTCGTCGCCGGTTCGATGTCGATGGCGGTGGGCGAGTACGTTTCCGTCAGCTCACAGCGCGACGCCGAGCAAGCCGACGTCGAGCGCGAGAAAGGTGAGCTCGCGGCCGAGCCTGAGGCTGAGCTGCGCGAGCTGGCCGGAATCTACGAGAAGCGCGGCCTGACGCGAGAGCTCGCGACCGAAGTGGCCAAGCAGCTGAGCGCGCAGGATCGCCTCGGCGCGCATCTTCGCGATGAGCTCGGCATCGATCCACAGGCGCTGTCGCAGCCGTTTCAAGCCGCATGGATTTCGGCAACCAGTTTCGCGCTCTTTGCAGTCGTGCCGATTCTCGCGCTGCTCGCAGCCCCTACAGCGTTTCAGATTCCAGCGATGGCGGCGGCCGCGCTGTTGAGCTTGTCGAGCTTGGGTGCTTTTGGAGCACACCTCGGCGGCGCATCAGTCGGTCGCGGTGCGCTGCGGGTGACGATCGGCGGAAGCCTCGCGATGGCCATCACCGCGGGCATTGGCCGACTGCTTGGCGTCGCCGTCGGCTAGCGGCGCGACTGTTGCGCCAACAACCCGGGCTTCAGTTGTCCAACTGTAGCCCGCAGTCGCTGCACGCTCCTTCGACCAGGGGCGCTGCGGTACCGCATGCCGGACAGGGTGGATCCGCCAACGGGTCGAGCGGCACTGCACCCTCGACCTTCATCGGAACCAGCTGCATTGCGTCAATCGTTCCTTCGCGCTGCACCGCTTGCATCCACTCTTCGCGGAACAGCTGCGCCACGCGCGGAAGATCTGCTTCGCGCACCATCACCTGAACCTTTGCTCCGCAGCCGCAGCCGCCTGAACCGCAACAGGCTTTCGACGGGGGCTTGGCCAGCAGCGCGGGAATCTCAGCGTCGAGCAGGCTGCGCTCGAGCTCCTTGGCGTAGGCGACAGCGCCTTCGATGCAGGGGACGAGCGGGTTGCCTGTCAGCAGTTCATCGGCGGAAGTCCTATCCATCAAGTAAACGCTGGCCGTTGGCGGCCAGCGCTCCTTACAGAACCGGGCGTGCGGATTTCCCGCACCCGGCTCTTCGGTTGGTGGTTTCGTTCGGAACGATGTGGCGATGAAACGGCTTTCAGCTGAGGGCCGCAGGGTGGCTTGGGTAGAGGGTCAAACCAGAGCTTCCGTTTGAACGTTTCCCACGTGAAGGACTTCTTCTGGCTCCTTCGGTTAAGCCACTTGAAGAGGCTGCCGATGCACGCATGGTAGAAGTGCGCGAGCTTCGACTGGTTGAAGAAGACGCCGAAGTAGTTGAAGTGGCCTCGGAGCTTGGCAGCTGCGTCAAGCCAGAGAGTCTTCAGCTTCTTCTTGTTGCGGGCCGCCTTAATCCAGTCGGAGAACGCCTGCATGCCTTGGTTGAGCTTCTTGGAGGACGTTTTGGGTTTCAGCGTCCTCCGGCCTTTCGAGTCTTGGCCCCAGTAGAAATCGAACCCCAAGAAGGAGACGAAACCGACGGGAGCTGAGGCTGAGAAAGGAACGATGCCGCTCTTGTCGAGATTTAAGGAAAGGCCGCCTTCTTTCATTCGGGCCACGAGGGCACTGTGAAAGTTGCGCGCGGTTGTCTCATCCTTGAATACGAAAACTGCGTCGTCGGCATAGCGGATGAACTCCCCACCGTCGGAATGATTTTGTTCAAACCACTCGTCGAGCAGGTAGTGCAGGCAGATGTTGGCCAGCACTGGGCTGACAGGAGAGCCCTGAGGCGTGCCCCGCTCCGTTTCGGCGAGCGAGCCATCCTCGTGGAGAATCGAGCCCCGCAGCATCCGCCGAATCAGCCGGAGGAAATGAGGGTCCGCGATTTTCAGCTCCAGCTTCTGGACTAGCCATTCGTGGTCCACCGAGTTGAAGAATTTTTCGATGTCCATTTCAACAACGACGCAGTTTTCACGCCTCTGCGAGATGACTTCGTAGAGACGGCCGATGGCTTGGTGAGCGGACTTGCCTCGCCGAAAGCCATAGCTGTGTCGGTGAAAGAGGGGCTCGTAGATGGCCTCGAGGATACGAGCCACCAGTGTCTGGACGATTTTGTCCTCCAGACATCCGATGGCCAGAGGCCGAGTCCCCCCGTTGGGTTTGGGGATGAGGACTTCCCGACTTGGCCGGGGTCCCCAGCCACCCTTGCGAATGGTGTCTTCCAGGGCTCGAAGGTTGCTCTCCAGCGCTTCTTGATACTGCTGCTTCGTCACACCATCGACTCCGCTGGCTCGAGAGCCGTCGAGCTCACGGAATGCCTGCCGAAGATTCGTCGCGTTGAGGTGATGCATCAGCTGCGGCACCACTTCGCTGCTTCTCTTCTCGGCAGCCGAGCGTATCCAGTGCAGCCTCGCGTACCCGCGGAACGGCCCAGCTTCGCAGACCTGCGGGGTGAGACTGCTCTGAGTCACTCGCCGTACCCCCCTTGGCTCCACGGGAGTTGCCCCGCTTCATCGCTACTACGAGGGCATCTGACTTCTGCTCGGAGAATCGCCGCATGGGACTGGGTGGTTACACCTTGCCCTTCGGCTCTGGGCCACGGTCTATTTGCTTCGACCCGACTCTGAGCAGACCTCTTGTGTTCCGTCACTGGCCTTCTGTACATGCCGTGGACTTGGACCCCGGTGGTGCCTGTCTCGGTGAGGAGAACAAGTGCTGCCTTCGCGTGACTGGAATTTAACCAGTCGCTCATACGTGCTCGGCCACCACGGAAACGAATCGATTGTCGGGGCTCAACACCTTCACGCTTGACGCATTACGGCCTGCACAGTCCCTGTCTACGCTTCGTGCGGCACCTCGCGATGCAACACGCAAGACTCGGTACTGCGGGGGTCCTCGATGGTAGCAGCCGATAGCCGCATCCACGGTTTCCCCGTTTCCGCAGACGGGACTTGTCGCCTTATCGGCTCCGCACCCGCTGGTCGGTGACAGCTTCACAACGCACATGATTTGTCGACCTAGCATCTGGAAACCAACGCGACCACCGTGGCGTCCAACACCCAGAGGTGTTGCCAACTTGTCCATCGAAGTGCGTCTTTACTGGCGCAAAAGTCAGCCGACCGTCGCGCCCACCCGCTTCAAGCGGGCGTATCGACTATGAGGTACCATAGGCGCGACGATTGCTTGAGGTCGGGTGCGATGTCCTTCGGCTCAACGTTGAAACAGGGTGTCTTCTTCCTGACTTTGTTCGCGGCCATGGGTTGCGACGCCCCGTTGCCAAAGCTGCCTACCTCTCAACAGCTGTACTTCGCGCTCGAGCTGACCCAAGACGGACGCAAGGTTGGATCTCCGCAGCTGCTCGGCTTTGAAGGGCGCCAGGTGATTGCCGAAAAGCGCACGCCGGGTGCGACCCACCCCGACTATCGCCTCGTCCTGCGGCCTTTCGAATCCGGCGCTGGCTACAAAGTGGTACTCGAGGTGGTGTTGCCTTCGGGAAAGAAGCTCGGTGAGCTGGTGGTGTTGCATGGGGAAGAGCGCAGCGTGCAGTTGGGCGACGCGACCGAACTGAAGTTGCTGTTGATGAAGGTTGACAGCCCCGAGTTCAGGGCGCTGATGCAGCTGAATGCTTGGGAAGCGCGCGGCACCATCTGATCCAAGGCTGGTTCGCATCGGGCCGCCCTGCTTCAAGTCCGTCTGCCCGACCGCGAGAACGGTCGGTCAGGCCCTGATATGGATGGACC
>JANOHG010000479.1:0-7940 GCA_031406375.1 Archangiaceae bacterium
CTACCCTGCTGTCACACGAACTCTGGGGCCCGACGAGACCTTCAACCAAGAGATAGCCGAGGTCTGCGCTGCGCCCGATGGCATCGCCCTGCTGAGCGGGGTGCTCAGCCCTGCGCAAGTCGAACAGAACCTCGATTCGCTCGGCCGACAACGCGCGATGAATGCGATCGGCGTGCTGATCAACGGGTGTGGCGCCGCGGGCCTGGAAGCCGCGCGGTGCGGGTTGAAGCGCTGCGCATTCAGCGCGACCTCACCTGGCAAGCCTTCGTGTCGACCGCCGAGCAGGCGGTGAAGCACAAGGCGCTTCGCACCGAAGCGGCGCCACTGCGAACCCTGCTCTCTGCGCAGGTTTCGATCGAACTCTTCGCGCTCAATCAGCTGTCAACCAAGAAGAACGTTCGATTGGTCGCCACGAGCCTGGCGCGGTTGCCCACTGAATCCTTGCTTCAGCTTGAGGTCGTCAACTACCTGGCCGCGGTGACGAAGAAAGACGCCGCGGTGAGTTCCCAGTTCAGTTCAATGAAGAAGGATGCGTGGAGGCCGGTGCAGAACAAAATCGACGGGTACCTGAAGTGAACCTCAATCGAACGCCGCCCAGGCGGTGCGGGCCGGCACCGAAACCAACACATCGGCGGGCAGCAGCAGACCCGTGAGCTTCTTGCCGTAGACACAGCCGGTGTCCAGGCCGAGCGCGTGGGGGTGTTGCTGCAACCCGCGCACGGCGTCGTGACCAAACACCACCCGCTCGGGCCCGGGCCACTTGCTCGCCCAGGGCACGCCCGCCTCAATCTGTTTGCTCCACTTTCCCGAAGGGGTCAGCGAACGCATGTTGATTAACGCGTCTTCGTCTTGATTCTCGAGCGCGATTCCTGGCACCACGCCCGCGTGGACGACAATAATCCCCGGCAAGCGCAACCAGAACGGCATCGCTTCGAGGTAGCGCCAATCGCTCTCATCGAGAGTTTTCGCTACGGCGCGGTGAGACTTCTTCATTGCTTTGAAGTCACCTCGGCGAAACTTCAGCACATGGGCGTCGTGGTTGCCTTTGACGCTCTTCGCCTTCCACTCGCGCGCGAGCCTTACCACCGCTTTCGAGTCGGGTCCTTTGGCCACCAAATCACCAACGAAAATCAGTAAATCCGTCTTCGGTGAAAGCTCAGCCTTCTTGATGAGGTCCTGAAGCTCGGTCACACAGCCATGCACATCGCCGACAATCAGTGTCTGCATTTTGCCTCACAGCTCACCAGCGATGAGCCCGAAGACTTCTTGTGCTGACTGCCCCGCAAGCTGCATTCACGAGCCGTGCAATCTAAAACGACCACCGCGAGATCCACTTCTGCGGGGTGAACGCGGGGATCTTCAACGGGCCTAGCAACGTTCCCTTGCCGGGCTCAATCAGAGTACGGAAGTCGAGCTTTTCTCCGGTGCGGTAATTGTGCGCGTGGTTCTTCCAGTCGGCGGCAATGTAGTCGCTGACCCATTGATAGATATCGGTTTCCTGAACGTCGTGCTTCAGCTGCAGCGAGTACCGGGTGGCGTTCTTCTCGTACTCGAGGATCTTCATCAACACCTCTTCGCCCTTGCCAATCGACAAGTCTGAACCGAGCGCACGGTACTCGGCCGAAATGTTCCATTGAACGGTGTGACCAAACAGATGCACCAGCACGAAGAGCGCGCTGTCGAGTTCCTGATCGTGATCAAGCTCGATCTTCGTCCCGTCGAAGTCGCCCGTGTTCGGGTGCACCACGTCATTGATGCTCACCGGAATCGAGTACACGTCTTCGATGTGGCGCTCGATCTTGTCGAACGCTTCTTTCATTCGCGCGTCGTTCATTGGGTGGCGCGAGGCTTGAGCCACTTCACTACCCCCGTCGAACCGGGAATCTTGCCTTCTTTCGGCAGGGGTTCGAAACGGCCGCCCAGGTGCTCGGCCAGAAACGCTTCGGTGCGGGCCATGAAGTCGATGTTGTTCTCCGGCCGCGCGAAGCCGTGGCCTTCGTCTGGATACAGAACGTAACCCACGCCCAGCCCGTTCTTTTCCATCGCGGCCACAATCTGCTCTGACTCGGCCTGCTTCACCCGCGGGTCGTTGGCGCCCTGGCCAATCAGCACCGGGATCCGGATCTTGTTCGCCGAGTTCAACGGAGACGCTTTCTTCAACAGCTCGAGCTCTGCTGGATCAGTTGGATTTCCGACCCGCGTGTACAACCTTCCTTTCATCGCGGTCCAGTGCGGTGGAATCGTTGAAAGCAGGGTGACCAGATTCGACGGGCCGACGATGTCGACCGCACAACGGAAGACGTCGGGGTTGAATGCAGCGCCGGCGAGTGCCGAATAGCCCCCATAGCTGGCGCCCAAGATGCAGATTTTCTTCGGGTCCGCGATTCCTTCGCGCACCGCCCACTGGACGGCGTCGAGAAGATCGTCGTGCATCTTCAGCCCCCACTGCTTGTTGCCGGCGTTGAGGAAACGTTTGCCGTAGCCCACCGAGCCACGGAAGTTTACCGTCAGCACCGCGTAGCCGCGGTTGGTGAGCAGCTGGGTGCGTGGATCAAAGCCCCATTCATCGCGCGCCCATGGGCCCCCGTGAACCTGCAGCACCATCGGCAGGTTCTTCGCCCCGCCGGCGGGTCGCATCAAGAAACCATTGAGGTCCAGCCCATCGCGTGACTTCATCCTCACCGGCTGCATCGCTTGCAGGGGCGCCCCTTCGAGCTTCGACTGGGCGCTGAAGAGAAACGTCGACTTCTTCGCGGTGCGATCCCACAGAAAGTACTTTCGCGGGCCAACGTCGGTGGTGAAGCTCGCGATCCACAGATTGTCGGCACGGTCGCGCGAGACGAGGTGGGGCACGCCGACGCCCAGCGCGCCAAGCCCTTCGAAGTCGCCGCGGATGCTCGTTTCCAACAGCGTCCACTCGGGCTTTCCGGCTACCTCGAACGACACGGCTTGCGCGGTAAACCGAATGGGGTGAAAAAGAACGTCGCGCACGTCGGACTTCGGGTGTTGCGCGAGCAGTCTTTCGGATCCGGTCTTCAAGTTCTTCTCGACCAAGCGATCGGTGTCGGTGTCGATGCTGGTGGTGACGAAGGCACTTTTCCCGTCAAGCGAGAAGCCCTTCAAACCGATCGTCTCTTCGATGCCGACCTTCATCAGCAAACGCCACGGAGCCTTCACGGTGTCGCGCACGCGCAGCTCCACGGCACCATCGGGAAGAGAAGCCTCGGCGCCCCGCACCTGGCAGTTGGCGTCGATCACCCACCGCAACACGTCTCCGGGATTCTGAGTGTCCAGCTCGAGCGCACCTGTCTTCAACGACACCCGGTAAAGGTCGAACGCTTTGCGATCGCGCAGGTTGAGGGTGACCAGCGCGGTGTCGGGGCACGTGCTGCGCGTTTCCCACCCGTTCGCGCGCACCCCTTGAAACGGAGTGAGGTCGCGAACGTTCATCGTCGACAGCTCGACGCTGAAGAGATGAAAATTTTCGTCGCCCGCAGCGTCCTGCCAATACAACAGCGAGCTGTTGTCCTCTGCCCACTCGTAGACGCGAACCGGGCGCTTGTCCTCACGGGTAACCACCACGGCTTCTTTGTCGGCGCCCACGATTGGTTTGACCCAGACCTGGAGGATTCCCTTGCTGTCGGGTGCCAACCACGCGAGCTGCTTTCCATCGGGCGAGAGGCGCGGGTTGGCGCGCTCGGGGTTTCCGAACAGCAGCTCACGCGGAATCAACGGAGTCTGGGTGACAACAGCCGTCACCATCAGCGCAAGCAGCGTCACCGAAATACCTCCTCGAGAAACACCCGAACGTCTTAGCCGACACCTGCGGAAGACGGGCGTTCAGTTCTTTGGCTCGACGGCGAAACCCGACGTCAAGAATCCACCCGCCACCTGTTGCTCGATGCGCGACTTGTCGTGGCCCGGGACCATCTGCAGCTTCGGCTCGGCGGCGGCGAGTCGGTTGAGTTCCTTTAGTTGCAGCAAAACGCCGTCGCGATCTTCGCCCATCGCCATCGCCGCGATCCGCGCGCGGGTGCGAACTTCCTGCACGTTGCGCCAATGCCAGGCGATGTCGCCGAGAAACAGATACTCGACCCCGTCGGCGCGTTTCACGAAGACCATCTGGCTGCCGGGGGTGTGGCCCGCGGCTTTGAGCAGCACGACTCCAGCGGCGATCGCGGTCGCTTTCTCGTACACCAGCGGCGCGAACTCCCTGAGCGCCTCGACCGGAAAGACGAGCGGTTCCATCTTCGCTGGCACCGACAGTTGTTCCTTCGTCAGCTTCAATCGGGGCATCAACCCAGCCAGATTCGGATGGGTGGCGGCTCCTCCGATGTGGTCATAGTGTTCGTGGGTAAAAACGACCGAATCCGCGAGGCCGAGCGCTTTGCCTACCCGCGCAAACGCCTGATCGTCGAAGTTCTTCGCCGACGTGTCATCGGCGGTCTCCTTGTCCAAACCTGTGTCGATCAACACCGTCGCATGGTCGGGGTACACCAGCTGGAAAGCGTAAATTGTGAGCAGGCCGTCGTTCCACCCCGAGCCAGCGATGATTCCCGTCAGTGGAACGGTGAGTGACGCGAGCTCCTCGAAACGGACCTCGGTCGGCTTCTCGCCCGGCACCGAATCCGCAAGCAACCGCAGTTGCCCAATGTCGATCTCGAACTGCCCGTTGCTGGGAACCGTGCTCTCGGTGAAGAGCCAGAAGTACGCAGGAACTGAACCGACAACGAGAACGAAGAACACCAGCAACGCTTTGCGCTTCTTGCTCATTCTCGCCTCCTTACTTGCTTTGCGTGCCACCACAAGCAGGTGGGTCGTTTCGACGTGCAATCAGCGAGCGCGAAGCGGGTCTTGACCCGTGTTCGCCGTGGCTGCCGAAGCGGTGCGTGAGCGCGGCGCCCAGTTTCACCCTTGGTCGAAAAGTGAAACCCAAAGCGAACAGTCTTCTGCGGCCCCGCGAGCAATCAGGCGCGAGCCTGAGGTAGACACGTGCGCTCGATGGAAATCTCCCTTTCGCTGCTGCTGCTTGCCGCCGCGCCCGAAGTCGCGCTGCTTTCGACCTCACCCGGCTCTGACACGACTGAGCTTCGCTTCCAGCCATTGGGCGATGCGCGGTTGGCCCGGCCGGCTTCCCGGCTCACCCATGCGCCACACGAGAGCGTGCTTGGCGCGGTGGTGCCAGGAACGCGGCAGGTCGTCGCGGTCGCCGTCGCCGCCGAAGGGGCCTTTGGTTCTGAGCCGCGGGGCGACCTTTCCTTCGCCGCCAACGTCTTCCTCCTCGAAGCCAACCAGCCTTCACGCAGGCTGACTGATCGCTGCGTTCTGGGCAGCCGCCCTCTGGTCACCGCGGAAGGCCGCGTCTTCGTGCAGCGTGGGCGGGTGGGCGCGAATCGAATCGACGCGCTGACCATCGACGAGGTAAATCTCAGCACCGGCCGCACCCGCGAAGTGCTCGCGTTCACCGGCTACCTGACGTTCCTCGCGGGCCACATCGGCCGCGAGCTCCTCGTCTACCGCGTTGGCCCGCAGACCGCCGATCTCGTCGCCGTCCACGCCGATGCGCTTGCTGTTCGGGTGTTGATTCCTTCAATGCAACCGCTGGCCCGCGACTTCGCGCTTACCGCCGACCACAGTGCGTTGCTCTTCACGCAGGGCGATGGCGCGACTGGCCAGTGGTACCTCGAGCGGCTCGATCTCAAGAGCCTCGCGCTCACCCGACTTGCCGAAGGGCCGACGATGGCGCTGCTTCCTACCCCGCTGCCTGATGGGCGGGTCGCGTTTGCGCCAGCCCAGGGGCTCGGCCTGCGAGGCGTCGACGGAACCGTCGTCCTCGAAGCACAGGGGCCGGGATTCGAGCGGGTGCGCGCCTTCACCAAGAAGCGAATTCTGGTCGGCCTCCACGAAGTTCCCGGCGATTTTCCGCGCCCACTCGGTGAATTTGCCGCCCCTGCCAGGCAACGGCTCGACGTCGCTGGAGTCGTCGAATGAGGAGCCTGGTTGTCTTTGCGACGTTGCTCTCGACCGCGGCGGCAGCGTTCTGCCCCAGCCACACTCTGACCAGCAGCGGAAACACTCTCAACTGCGGGGTCGAAGCGGCACCGGGAATCAACCCCACCACTGCCCAGTGGCAGGCGATTTTCGCGCTCGTATCCAACGGACCTTCCGCGTGGGGCACCAACGGCCCGATGGTCGCGAACATCTCTGCTGGTTGCGGAAAGCCAATGCCAAGCACCTCGGGCCCGGCACGGTTTCCGTGTGAGCTGCTGAAAGCGATTGCGATGCAGGAATCGAGTTGGAAGCAATTCTGCGTTCCCGAGTCTCCGTCGGATCAGGTCGGCAAAACCTCGCGCACCATCATCTCGTTCGATTGTGGGTATGGCATTGGCCAGGTCACCAGTGGCATGCACGGCGGAGAGAACCCTGCCTTCGATCGCGCACGCGTCGCCAGCGATCCGACCTACAACCTGGCCACTGGCACTCAGATTCTCGCTGCGAAATGGAGAGCCACTGGGTGCGTGGGGGACAAGCAGCCAACCCTCATCGAAGACTGGTACACCGCGACGTGGGCGTACAACGGGCTTTCCTACAAGAACAACCCGTCGAACCCGATGTACGCATCGACGCGCGGCATCTACAACCCTCAGGTCGGAGGCAGTCGCCCCTACCAAGAAAAAGTCTTCGGGTGGATGGAACACCCCCCGACAGCCACCCACTGGAACGTCACTGCCGTGGCCTACCCGAATCCGGCGATGGTGGGGGGCGCTGGGTCACCTCCGGCCCTGGCAAGCGCGTCGTGCGCGACACCGACCAACTGTGTCGCGACGCGCACGACCCACGCATCATCATGCTTTGGAACCGACGCTGGTTCGGCCGTCGATGCAGGCACTTTGGTTGACGCAGGAACGCTCGAAGACCCGGGAACTGGCGCCGATGCGGGCCCGCTGCCGATGCTCGCCACCGTCGCGGCGGCCGACAGCACGCTGGGGTCGGCCGCGCGCACTGGCTGCGGCTGCGCGACGTCGAACAGTTCGCCCCTCTTTTCGCTGGGCATCCTGGTGCTTTTCGCCGCGCGGCGGCGGGCTCAGCGACGTTGACTTGTGAAGCTTGGCGACTAGGTTCCGCCGCCTTCGTGCACCGATACAAAAGGTCATACATGACGCGCCTGGTACCGCTGCTCGCTGCAGTGCTGGTGGCCGCTTCGGCCGGGGCCGAGCAGTCGAAGTTCAATCTGGGCATCGAGCCGGCATTAGGAGCTGGACTCAATCGTTCGACGTTCCTCTCGGCAGCGTGGCTCAAGCTCGACACCACGCTCTTCGAGCTGGGGCCGGTCGCTCCGTCGATTGAGGTATTCGCCATCGGCAGCCAGAACACCACCTACCTCGCGGCGGGTTCTGCCTACGGAGCCGGAATCGGCCTTCGCCTGCGGCTGCTGAATGACGAACATGGCTATTTTTTCAATCCGGGCAGCGCATCGACAGGGAACCTGTGGGGCAACCTGTGGGTAGATGCGCACGTGATTCTTGCGCACGGCGGGCTCGGCGTCGGGTTCGACGCGAACGTGGGCTACGAGTTCTCACTCATCGACGGGCTGCAAGTCGGCCCCTTTGCCAAGTTCGTCTGGGTTGGACCCAACCGAATGCTGCTCGGAGGCCTCAGCTTCACCGTCGGCTTCCCAAGCGAAACTCCCGCCGACTACGACCCGGACAACGACGGGATCAAGGGCGCCGCCGACAAGTGCCCGAATGACCCGGAAGACAAGGACAGCTTCGAAGACGAAGACGGTTGCCCTGAGCTCGACAATGACAAGGATGGCGTTCCCGACACCGCCGACAAGTGTCCAATCGTCGCCGAGGACAAGGACAACTTCGAAGACGCGGATGGTTGTCCTGAGCTCGACAACGACGCCGACACGATCCTCGATGCAGCCGACAAGTGCC
>JANOHG010000509.1:0-8967 GCA_031406375.1 Archangiaceae bacterium
CTTGATGGATCCGGAGAAAATATCCGAAACAATGGCTATGATGCCGATGGGAGGAGCCAGTTTTGGCAAAGGAGCCGTAGCTAAAGGCATTCCTTTTGCCAAAGGTCTGTTTAGCAAGGCTCTTTCTAAGGCTGTTCCTAAAGCCGCAAAGGGACCCGTTCACCACGTCATGACGAACAAGAACCTCGTCTCGACTGCGAGCGGTGGTCCCTGGACGCCACGCTTCGCGGACATGGCAAAGCGCGCAGGCATGACGCTCGATGATGCCGCTAACAAAGTGGCAATTTCTGGTCATCGGGGACCGCATCCTCAGGCCTATCACGAGGCGGTGTTTGACCGGCTCTCGACCGCCACAGAAGGTCTGTCAGGCAATGCGTACTCGACCGCGTTTCGAACGCAGTTGGAGGCAATCAGAATCGAAGCGGCCACGGCCGGTTCTCACCTTAATCGCTTGCTTACGGGTCTGTGATGCGACGCTTTTTCCAACTACGGGACGAGGTGTTTGCTGGGCGCTGGCACGTCGGAGAGGTGACGTTCTCCGACGGGACGGAACCGCGGCTCCGTGCAGGCATTCGGCTTGATGATTCGCGGGCTCTGGCGGCACCTGTAACTCACCCCGGCCAGGTTCTGGACTTCAGCCTCACGAGCTTTGCCGTGCCGGTCGCCACGCGACCACTGGCTGAAGCGGTGAGTGTGATCGCTGGCCCGGACGTTCAATGCATATCCGTTGCGGTTGGCGGGCAGGCCGGGATGGTCGTGCTCAACGCGGTTCGAGTGGTTCGCTGCCTTGACGAGAGTCGATCGGAGTTCATCAAGTGGACTAAGCAGGACCACCGGTCGGACCTTGCTGGGCAGTACCGCCAGGTTACCAAGTTGACGACGAACCCGAATCTCATCCCATTTGACGCACATGTCCTCCGAATCGAGGGCTGGCTCGTAGCACTCATCGTCTCCGAAGAGGTGAAGGATGCCATGGAGCGGGTGGGTTGCCTGGGCGCGAAGTTCGTCGAGGTAACACCCCCAACTGGCGCGCTCGCCGAGGATCGGGTGGAATCATAGTGACTACTGTCGCTACTATTCGCGTCATACACCTGTTTCTTTGGTTGGTTCTTATCTTCCCCTTTTGGGGTAGCGCGACTGCTGAGACCCACCACCTGGATACCGGTAGGACGGCGACGTTTGACAATGGGTTCACCTACGCCGGGCAGGATTTCGTCCCAGGTCGCCGCCTCCGGCCTTTCGCCCGCCACTCGGCTCCCACGGTAACCACCGAGCGCGCATCTCCGAACTCCGAAGCCTGCGCATACGACATTGCGACGCACCTGCCGGGTGACACCTGCGCCGGCGGGTACAAGTACGACGAAGCCTCCGATCCACGACTGCCCGAACAGCTTGTTGGAGGCCTCACACGGTTCACGCGCCTCCGAGCAAAAGTCACCGAACCTAATGCCGCAAAGGGGACGGCGCAGAACATCGCCCTTGGCCTTGAACGTCACCTCGATGATTTCGCCGGCTCGGTCGGAGGAAGCAGTTGGAAGCAGTGGGCTCGTGGCGACCCGGCTAAGTGGAAGTCTGCGTTCATGGATGTGGTGAGCAACCCGTCGAACAAGGTCAAGTTCAATTTAACTGGGGTAGACGATCCTTGGCGAGCGGCGACGCGCGCCGCTTCTGGCCGTGGTGGTGCTACCGATTGGGAGCTACTCCAGATCAAGAGCAACCCAGGGTGGTGGGATCGGCTCACATTCTTCGAGAACGGCAAGATCGTCCCCAACCCGTTTCAGTGAGGGCTGTTATGATGAATTTATCGGGTTGTTACTTTGAGGTCTGGGAGTTTCGAGTCAGCCACGAGCAGTTACTTCTTCGGAGTCCCCGCACGAAGGGGCAACCCAGAAACATCGACGTGATCTTTGGCGGCGTCGACTACATGGAACTGCCAAGCAAGCTTGGCGAGATCCAGATCGCTGTCCCGACCGATGCAGACCTTGCGCGGGTTCGGGGTGCCTACAAGGCGGACGTACGACCAGACTGGGTACGTGTGCTCGTGTCGAAGGACCGGAGGTATGTTGTTGTTGCCGCTGGAATGAAGATCTTCGAAAACGACCTTGACCTCTTTGAGTCGAGCCTTGAGTCGTTCTCGGGAGCAACGTAGGCGCTGACGCTCAACGTTTATGATTCGCTTCTCCTACCTGTGTCCGCTATTCGCTTTGGCCGGTCTCGTTGGGTTGAGCGCGACTGCTGCCGCCAGTACCACTACGACGCCGTTGGTGACGTCGGAAGTTGTGTTCGCAGCTGGGCCAGAAATTGCTCTGGGATGCGCCCAATTTTCGCTGGTGGCCATCGGTTCCTTGGACGCGACCGCGAATGCCCAGGCGGTTTTCGTTGGATCCCCCCCGTTCATCTATGACAGCCCATCTCGCCGTCCGAACGTTGAGGAAACCTCCCTTGGACACGACTACGACGCCGCTTGTAGTTCGCTGTTGATCGGTCGTTCGCCTGGAGCCGCAGCGCCGCTCCGAATTGTGCATTCTCGTCCACCCAGCTCCGAACTTCTTGCCGCAAAGGCAATCAACCTGCCTGCTTGGCGCAAGGTCACGGTGGACACGGCTCACATCGCAGAGCGACACATTTCCGGAGGCCCTCTCACGGCCGGAAGAACGGTGTTCCCGAGCACCATGAACGAGAAGGGAGTTATTCGTGCGATACGCGACGCGTACCAGAGCAGCACGAAGGTTGGCGTACAGGGGGCGGATCGCATCAAGCTTGTGGGTGAGGGAGCCGGCCTAAAGATCGAGATGTGGTTCAACAAGGCGACGAACACGATTGAAACGGCCTATCCGATAACGCCATGACGACGCACATCGTCGTCGACCCAAGCAGCTTTCGACTCGGCAAAGTCGGTCCTTCGACGGGCGAGATCTGGCTTGCCTTTGACAGCATCGCGTTTCCTGCGCCGCGCTGGAATGACTTCGTAGTCGTGATCTTGGAGGCGTGGGCCGCAGCCTTGCTTCGAATCCTGAGGGGCTCCAGCAGCTTCGAGCGCGTCCACTTCATGGACGGTCCTTTCGAAGTAGAGATCAGGCGTGCGAGCGATGATGAACTGCAACTGCTTGCGCTCGAGCGTGGCAGCATTGAGAAGGCTCGCGTAAGTGTGTCGATGAATCTTCTGGTAGCCGATTTGCTGGCTGCTGCCGATGCGATCGTCATTGCGTGCCGAGAGTCCGGAGATATGTCGACAGACTCGGCGCGGCTAGAGCGCGCTTTGCCAGCTATGCGAGTGGAGTTCGGCAAGATGACGAACTGATGCATGGGGGGCTGCAGCCGTGAACCAGGCAAAGGTGGCGCTGGAACTGTCGAAGGAACAGGCGCTTGTGTTCTATGAATGGCTATCCAAGTTCAACGGGGCAGAGGGCAGACAGTTCGATGATCAGGCTGAAGAGAGGGTTCTCTGGGACATCGAGGCCATGCTGGAGTCGACGCTGGTGGAGCCATTCGATCCTCGATACGAGGAGTTGGTTGCCAATGCGAGGCAAGCGGTACGGGATCCAGCGGAGTGATGCGAGGCACAACCTTTACCTTGCGCCCCACCCACTTCCTGCCCGGGGCCTACCCCCTCGTTTCCAGGCCAGGGTTGTGCCCCGCCCTTCTGGTGGTTCACGACGGGCTAGCCGCGAGCGGCACCGGCCCACCGACGTCCGGTCAATCAGCCAGCAACTCTCGACTGATCGACCGGTACCATTGCCGAGCTAAGAGCACGGTGAAAAACCGGCCAGATCGAATCTCTGAACTCGCGCCGGAACGCGCCAAAGTGACCGATGGCTTTGACGTTGAACTCCTTGGGGGTGAGGTGCAGTCGTTCAACCCGGGCTCCGCTGTAGATTGCGTAGAGCGCGTCAACCGGTTGCCGCGGGGCATACCGATCATCGTCGATGCTCACCCCCGTCATCGCGCAGCGGATCCGCGCATACAGCGGCGCCATATGCACGCCCTCGCAGAGCAGATACCCGGGCGATCGAATCCACCGCGCCCAATCGAGAATCGGACCTTTTGGAACCTCTTCCCCCATCAGCCCGCGAGGCAGCTTGCCGAACACCCCGCAGACTGCCGGCAGCAGCACCGAGCTGAGCAGCAGCATCCCCGCGTTGTGGGGGAACGGCCAGTGTCGCCATTCGCCCGCTTGAGAACCCACGCCCACCACCGCTGACACCCGATCTGCGCTCGGCACCAACCCGAGCAGCTGCGTGCCCAAGCTGTGCCCCACCAGGCCTATTGGCCCGCCCTGAGCAAGCGCCCATTGCAGCACGCCTTCGAAATCCTTCTCTGCCCAGTCGACCAACTTCAGCGGCCCGGACGGCCCTGGGCGAGACTGCCCGACCCCGCGGTAGTCCCACGTCACGGCGGTGAATCCTTGTTCGCTCAGGTACTGGGCGAAGGGCCCGTAGTAGCCGTGCTTCACACCCATCGCTGAGGCGATCACCACCACCCCCCGGCTTGCGCTGGGCGGATCATAGCGGGTGGCTGAAAGGAGGAAGCCGTCGCTGGCGGGAATCTTCACGGGTGTTGGCATCGGATATGTCTCCACTGGAGACATTAGCGTGTCGGCGCGGGGGCGCAGCGCACACCCACCGGCCCCCGGTCGCTGACGCCGCCTCAGGCTCGTTCGCGCAAGGAGCAGGCCCGAACAACCGAAAAAGAAATCCCCTTCATCGCCGATTTTCGTTCAGCTTCCGGGCATGAGCACGCGCGACGTCTTCAAGTTCGAGGCGAACCTCGACCACGGAATCATCCCGATCGAGTCAGAGAGCGAGCTGAAGCTCTTGTTCGAGGTCCAGTCGCTCCCTGGTCTGGTCGTACCGGCCGCAGACACGGCGAAGGCGATGACTACGAACATCTGCCTGGTGTTCGACTGCAGCGGCTCGATGGCGGGCAAGAAGCGCGACACCGCGATCGAGGCAGCGAAGATGATTGTCGACACCGTTCACGAGCGCCATCGCCTTTCGCTCGTCGGTTTCTCGACCAAGGCACGGGTTCTCGTCGACAACGCCCAGCCGAGCAAGGAAGGCAAAGACGAGATCAAGCGGAAGATCGACCAGCAGATCCGCGATTTCCCGCGAGGCACGACCAACCTGGGAAGCGGGCTGAAGAAGGCCGCCGAGATCCTGGGAAAGAAACGGGCTAGCGCGAAGGTGATGGTGGTTCTCTCTGATGGTGGTGCCGATTCGGCCCGGGTCGCTCAGGCCGCGGGGATGCTCGCCACTCAGGCCGGCATCCAGCTCTTCGCGGTCGGCATCGGAGACGACTACGAGGCAGACGCGCTGCTCAAGCTGGTGACCCCTTCTAACGGCGCAGTGTTCGGCGAGAGCGACCTCCAAAAAATCAAGTCGACGTTCGAGGTTCTGATCGGCCGCATCGAGAGCTTTATTGCCACCAACGCCTTCCTCGTCCTGACGCTGGGCGATCGGGTTCGAGCTGGAAAAGCCTACAAGACCAGCCCAGAGCAGGCCTTTATCGGCAAGCTGATTCCCGACGCGAAGAGCCAGGTGAAGCTCCACGTCGGAAACATCGAGCAAGGTCAGTCGTATGGATTTCTCGTCACCTTGACCGCTCCAGCGAGAAAAGCGGGCAAAGCCGAGCTGGCGCGCGCCACGCTGCTCTACGACGCTCCTTCGCTGCGGCTCAGCGACCAGAAGAGACAGCTCAAGGTCACGGTTGAGTACGCCCGCGGCAAGCAGAAGGAAGCGAACGCCGAGGTGATGGCCGCGTTTCGCGCCGCGCAGTTCGTCGAGCTCGCCGAGGGGTTGGCCGACGCCCAGCGCCGCAAGGACAAGTCAGCGTCAACGGACATTCTAAAACAGCTCATTCGCCGGGCCGAGGAGCAAGGCGAAGCCCAGGCGAAGGCGTTCTACGAAGACCTTCTCGCCGAGCTCGACGAGAAGGGGAAGATCTCGCAGGAACGGATCAACGCGCTCGTCCTCGGGACCACGGCGATGCTGCGCGAGAAAAAGAAGGGGCCGCAGCTGTACGACGTGGTGTTGACCGATCCGGGCACATCCCTTATCCAGCTGGTGCGCGAGATTCGCAACCTGACAGGCCTGGATCTGGCAGCGATCGGCGACGTGGTCAAGTCGGTGCCGGCGACCCTACAGGTACTCCCGCTCACCGAGGCTCGAGCGCTCAAGAAGTTGCTTCAGGGTGCCGGAGCGCGGGCCGACGTCCGGCGGCGCGTCGGCTAGCGACAGCGTGTCCGGAAATTGAGGGCGGAAAATCGTCGCGACCTCGGGTCCAGCAGCGGCGGGTGAGGTTGGGATTACCCGAGTTGAGGTACCCCGTTTTTCGTCCCGATTGCCCCTACTCTTCAGATCCGCGCCCCTCCGGCCCCAATGGTACACCGCTCGAAAAGGGCTCCGGCGATGGCGACACGAAAAAGGCAATGCACTCCAGTCGTACGCGAGGTCCCCATACCCTCGGGGTTTCGCCCGCTGGCTGCGTTGCGACGACTGCAGCTGCGATTCGAGGACAAAGGCGTCGTCTACTTCGAGAGCGCCCAGGCCACCACCGACGGCTTTCGTCCGACCCGGACCACGATCGGCGTGGACCCGTTCGAGACAATCCGCATGCGCGGAGGTCAAGCGACGATCGAAGGACTTGGCGAAACGCTCGATCGTTCGGGAGATCCGTTCACGATTGCAGCCGAACGGTTGGGTGCGATTCACTTAAACCCTGCGCCCGCCCTCGACTGCTTCCAGGGTGGTGCGCTGGGGTACTTCGGCTACGACTGTGTCCGTCACCTCGAAAAGCGCCTCAAGTCCGCAGTCGGGAATCTCGCCGACGCCGAAACGCTGACCGACGGGTACGACGCCGAGTTGCTGTTGGTGGGCAAGGTGATCGCCATCGATCATCTGCTCGGCAGGCTGATCGCGATCAGCTGCGCGGTGACGAAACGTGCCCCGACGCGGGCCGAGCTTAGGGCCGCGGGTGACGAAGCCGATGAGCTGCTGCAGCTGTGCCTTTCGAGCGCCGAAATTCCACCTGGTCCGCTTAAAGGTGCGAGGAAGAAGCCCCCGCTTCGAGTCGACGCGCTTGAAGGAACGTTGGGCAAAGCGCGATTTTTGAAGAACGTCCGGACACTTAAAGAGCACATTCGCGCCGGGGACATCTTCCAGGCGGTGCTCTCTGAGCGATTCACTGTTCCGTTCAGCGAGGATCCGCTTGGACTCTTCGAAGTGCTTTCTCAGCTGAGCCCTTCGCCCTACCAGTTCTATTTGTCGTCGGGCCGGGCCAGTGGCAACCGGGTATTCATGGGCGCTTCGCCTGAGATGCTGCTCAAGGTCACCGGAGACCAGCTCGAAACGCATCCGATCGCGGGCACCCGTCCGCGCGGTTCGTCGGCCAGCGAAGAACGAAAGCTCGAACGGCAGCTGCTGCGAAGCACGAAGGAGAAGGCTGAGCACCTGATGCTCGTGGATCTCGCCCGGAACGATCTGGGTCGAGTGGCAGTGCCCGGAAGCGTGCGGGTGCCGCAGTTCATGCGCTTGAAAAAGTTCGGCGGAGTCATGCACCTCACCTCGCAGGTGATCGCCACGAAACGCGCCGACGTGGATCCCCTTCAGGCCGTTGCCGCCTGCTTCCCTGCGGGGACGCTGTCTGGAGCCCCGAAGATCCGAGCGATGGAGCTGCTGTCAGGGCTGGAGCCCCTGCCGCGCGGCTTCTATGGCGGCGCTCTGATCGCGGCAGACTTCGCAGGCAACATCGATTCGTGCATCTCGATTCGCGGCGTGCAGGTCGAAAAGGGCCAAGCGGTGTTCCAGGCAGGTGCGGGAATCGTCGCCGACTCGCGACCCGATGCCGAATACGCCGAAGTCGCGCACAAGACGAAGATGGTCCGCACCGCGCTCGCCCTCGCCCTGCCGGACGCGAAAGAGGTGGCCTGATGATGCTGATCATCGACAACTACGACTCGTTCACCTTCAACCTCAAGCAGGCATTCGAGATCCTTGGGCATCGGTGCCAGGTGGTTCGCAACGACGAAATCACCGTCGAGCAGATTCGCGCGCTTGCTCCCGAATATGTCGTGCTCTCGCCGGGCCCCGGAAACCCCGACTCGGCGGGCATCACCCTTGAGGTGGTGCGAGAGCTGGCGCCCGAGATCCCAATCCTCGGGGTGTGTCTGGGGTTGCAGGCGATGGCTCAGGCGATGGGTGGCCGAGTCATCCGCGCGCCCCGCCCGAAGCACGGAAAAGTGTCGCGGGTGTTTCATTCCGAGACGGGTCTGTTCGCGAAGGTCGAAAACGGGTTCTCGGCCGCCCGCTACCATTCGCTGATGGTCGAACGCGAGTCATTGCCATCGTGTTTGGAAATCACCGCCGAGACGCGCGACGGAATCATCATGGCGCTGCGCCATCGAAGGTACCGACTCGAGGGCGTGCAGTTTCACCCCGAGTCAATCGCCACCGCACAGGGACTTCGAATCCTCGAGAACTTCGCGGGAGCGCGAGCGCGATGAAGCAGGTGCTTGAAGAGCTGCTCAACGGCAGGCACTTGAGTCGGGCCGACGCCGAACAAGCGCTGGCTTCAATGCTCGATCCGCCCGGGGCGGCGCCAGAAGTAATCGGCGGCTTTCTGCTCGCGCTTCGAGCCAAGGGCGAAACCGTCGATGAGATTCTCGGCTTCGTCGATTGCCTGCGACGACGCGCTGTTCAGGTCGAAGTGCAGGGTGACTTTCTCGATGTGTGCGGAACAGGCGGCGACAACTCGGGGACTTTCAACGTCTCGACCACCGTGGCGTTCGTCGTCGCCGCCACCGGGCAGCCGATCGCCAAGCACGGCAACGCCGCGGTCTCGAGTCGATCAGGCAGCTTCGATGTGCTCTCGGCACTGGGGATTGCAGGGCACCTCACCCCACAAGCGGTCGTGCAATCGCTTGCAGATTCGGGTCTCGCTTTTTTGTTCGCACCCGCATTTCACCCCGTG